>SKYC01000028.1 GCA_007128085.1 Saprospiraceae bacterium
AGTATCAGGACGAGGAAGGGGATACGGAGAGTCTGAGTGGACTTTTTGACCTCAATTTGAGCGCCGATTATTTTTTCAACGACTACCTGGCTGCTTTTGTCAGTGTACAGAATATATTCAATAACAAAAGACAGCGTTGGGTCAATTACCCATCCTTTGGCATCAATGCGCACGCAGGTGTGTTTCTGAGATTTTGATTTTAAAACAGCTGCTTTTTCAATTTTTCGATTTCAAAATTCAGCACCAGCACTGAACTAATTTTCTACCTTTTACTGTTTAGTAACGGAATGGACAAAACAGAACTTTTTACGAGCATTAAAAAAGGAGTTAGAAAGTCTGGGATTCAGCTGGCTTACACCACCCTCCTGCTCTACCATGCACTTTCACGCAAGGAGACGCCCTACTGGGCCAAGTCGATTATCAGTGGTGCACTGGTTTATCTGGTGTGTCCTGTGGATGCGATACCCGATGTAACACCCATACTGGGATATACAGACGATCTGGGAGTGCTGTCTTTCGGGCTCGTTTCCGTAGCGGCCTATATTAATAAAGATGTCAAGAGCAAAGCGCGGGAACAACTCAAATGCTTTTTTAAGAACTACCGCGAAGCGGACTTGAGTTGTGTTGACAGCAAACTTTGAATTACCTAAATCCGCTTGAAATTTTACCAAAAAGATAGCTGCCAATTACAAAAGAACTATCTTTGCGCGATTTTTAACCACAGTTCCTGAATAAAACAGACAGCGGGAACCAATTATTAATATTTTTTATGCAAAAAAGAGAAGACCTTAGAAATATTGCCATCATAGCCCATGTCGATCACGGCAAGACCACTCTCGTTGACAAAATACTCGAGTTTACCGGACACTTCAATGAGAGAGATACGATGGTAGAACAGTTTATGGATCAGAACGATCTCGAAAGAGAAAGGGGGATCACAATTGTTTCCAAAAACATTACCGCCACTTACAAAGGAGTGAGAATCAACATCATAGACACTCCGGGTCACGCCGATTTTGGCGGGGAAGTCGAACGTGTACTGAACATGGCGGATGGTGTCGTCCTTCTGGTCGATGCTTTTGAAGGCCCCATGCCTCAAACCCGTTACGTATTGTCGAAAGCATTAACACTTAACAAAAAAGTAGTGGTGCTTGTCAATAAGGTTGATAAGGATAATTGCCGGCCGGAAGAAGTACAGGAAATGGTTTTTGACCTGATGTGCGAACTAGAGGCCGATGAGGATCAATTAAATTTTTCAACCATCTACGGATCGGCCAAAAAAGGTTGGATGGGGCCAGATTTCAACCAAGTTGAAGACGACATCAGTTACCTTCTGGATCAAATACTGCTGGAAGTACCTCCACCGAAAGTGGAGGAAGGCAGACTGCAAATGCAAATCACTGCCATCGACCACAGCAATTACATCGGTAGAATCGCCATTGGTAAAGTTCACCGCGGAACCATAAAGGCCGGGCAGCAAATTGCCCTGTTGAATAAAGACGGCAGTAAAAAACAACTGAAGGTCAGAGAACTGTTTGGCTTTGAAGGACAAGAAAGAGTCAGCAAAGAAAGCATAGATGCCGGTGATATTTGCGCCATCAGTGGAATAGAGAGTTTTGAAATTGGCGATACCATTGCCGATCCGGAACTACCGGAAGCAATGCCGCCTATTTCTATGGATGAGCCCACCATGAGTATGTTGTTTACAGTAAACAACAGTCCCTTCTTCGGAAAAGAGGGGAAGTTTGTGACCTCGCGCCAAATCCGGGATCGCCTGTTTAAAGAAACGGAAAAAAATCTGGCACTCCGAGTAGAGGAAACCCAATCTCCTGAAATTTTCAACGTGCACGGACGAGGGGTTTTACACCTCTCTATTCTCATTGAAACCATGAGAAGGGAGTCCTTTGAATTGCAGGTGGGAAAACCACAAGTACTTACCCGCACCGGACCCAACGGCAAAGAAGAACCCATAGAAGAACTGGTGATCGATTGTCCCGAAGATTACTCGGGAACCGTCATTGATATGGTCACCAAAAGGATGGGGGAACTAGAAAAAATGGAGCCTCGTGGGGGGATGATGCATCACGAATTTAAAATTCCCACCCGCGGACTGATCGGACTGAAAAATCTCATGTTGACAGCAACGGCAGGAGAGGCCATTTTGTATCACAGATACTCGCATTACGGCCCCTGGAAAGGAGAGATAGAGGGCAGAAACAAGGGCGTCATGATCGCCTCAGAACCCGGAACATCCATACCTTTTGCCATGAATAAACTTCAGGATCGAGGCCACTTTTTCATAGCGCCGGGCATGGCTATTTACGAAGGCCAGGTGGTCGGAGAACACAGCAGGGAAAACGATCTTGTAGTCAATCTTACCAAGGCGAAAAAACTGACCAATATGAGGGCCTCCGGTTCCGATGACAAGGTGAAACTTCCACCGCCCAAACTCATGAGTCTGGAAGAAGCCATGGAATATATCGGTGAGGATGAATACGTAGAAATTACGCCCTCCAATATACGCTTGAGAAAAATACTTCTGAAAGAGAGCGACAGAAAGCGAAAATCCAATCCGGCTCTCGCCAATATAAAGTTTTAATTCGGTTTAACCGGAACGCAACACGAGTCTAAAGGTGTGCGGTGCTTAAGGGTATCGTACACCTTTACTTTTTCAGCAGGTAATAGAAGGTCAAAACAAGGAAACCTTCCATTTTTTTCAAACCACTCATATGCCGGGTACTGCCCCAGGCCGATCGGACGATGGTTTTGAGCCGCGGAAACAATTCCCGGATCTCCCCCACTTCCTTTTCTCTGCCCTCAAAGCGACGCCTCATGGTTTTCCTCAATAGGTAAAACAGCATGGGGTTGAGAATATACAACCACACCCATATGACCAGTACGGTTCGCAAAAGGATATAAAACACACCGGACCAATCCGAAATGGTGGAAGAAAACAATACGGTAAAAACCAGCAAAATAAGCAAAACGACCGCCCGGGTCAACCTGCGCTTTTTGGGTTTCTTTTCCCGAACGGTAACCTCAGGCTCTTCAACCAAACCCAGCGGAATATCGGTCTCGAGGCGCTGCAGTTTTCGTTGGATCCTGATATACATATACGCAGCGGTCAGACCTCCTGCAAAATAAATCATCAAGTAGCCCGAAACAGCGGTCCAGGAGAAAAAATACCCCTCGGGTGCGGAAGAAAAAAACAGTAGGTAAACAGACTGTCCAAATTCATTGACCGCCTCCCAGAAACTCATGCCAAATAAAACGGTGAGAATGATTAACTTCTGCAGTGCGGACTCCAGCATGGCCACCACGGCGAACAAAAACAGGGCGAAATTGGATCGCTTGAAAAAACTAAAAATGAAGGCTCCCAAAAACCCTTGGAACAATACCGCAAAGTAGGCCATTATCCCGGAATGGGGAGAGACCAGCATTTTTACGAAAACCACCAGCAAGACAGATCGGACAATCACTTTGGCTGAGTAATTGGAGTGCCCGGCAATCATGGCGATGTAAATAATGGACAAACCGCACAGAATCAAACCACTGAAGGGCGGCTTGAACAAGTGCAAAACGCCACCCAGACCGGCTTCTGTAAAAGCCCAAAGAGCAGTGAGCCTGACTACAGCCTCCTTATTGGAAAGCTCGCTCATTTTTCTGTATTTACTCCTTGGCCGGATCCGAAGGGGGCACGATTTCAGTCGTCTCGCCAAAGTATTCGGCAAACTGTCGCATTTGCCCCGCCAGTTCTTTGTTGCCCGTAGATCTGAGATAAGTCTCTGACAACCCCTTGAGCGTATGGTAGACCATTCGATCCATTTCCATCACCTGTAAATCCTCCGTCCATAGATCGATCCTCAGGGTATCCCTACTCTTTTCATCAAAAAAAGAAACCAACATCCCCTTGGCATTCAAAAATTGTCGCCCTTCCGGATTGTCATCCGCTCTCCATTTGATTTCGGCAGGTACGCTCTCCTCGTTCAACCCTACCACCACTTCTATTCTGGACTCTTTCTTTATGTTTTTTTCCTCGCTCATTTTTCTCTGTTTTAGAGTGCAAACATACTAACCTGAGTTCGAATATTCTAACTCGCATAAAAATTTATGCGGCTAACTCTTAGAACCCAACCCCCTACCCCGGTTGAACTTTTTACCATCCAATCAGTACCCTCAAATAAACAGCCATTTTCAAACTTCTGTAAAAATGCGGGTTAAGCCTCTATTCATTGATCCCTCTCCGAGAAAATTTCGTAAATTTACCGCCCGTTATAAGTCATCTACCAACAAAATTACAAGGACGTGAAAATCAGAATAAAAGAAAACTCGGTAAGACTCAGACTCACACAGAACGAAGTGGATGAGTTCAACCGCAACGGACATTACGAACAGCGATGTTGTTTTGGCCCCTCTCCCACCGGTCAATTGACTTACGGCCTGACAAAAAAGGAGGGTATCTCTGAACTTTCTGCCCACTTTGAGTCTGGGAATATAAAGGTTTACGTTCCCGCTTCTATGGGCGAAAAATGGGCCACCACAGAAGAGGTCGGCATGGAAAACCATCAGGGATTGCACGATGGCAGCAAATTGCGTATTTTGGTAGAAAAGGACTTTCAGTGTTTAAAACCGAGACCGGAAGAAGACGAAACAGACAACTTTCCTCACCCCGAAGCCGTCCAAATGTAATGAGGGTATCCCAATCGAGTCTATCGGCCAGAAAGATCACCAAAGTAATGGAGGGCAAAGAAGCCCGCCAATTTGAAGATTTTCTCACGGGCGAAGAGCCACTGGCCATCATCGTACACTACGAAAAAAATGGTGTCCTGGTGGAGTTTCCTCTTTCTATCACCATGCGCACCCCGGGAGCAGATGAGGCACTGGTCTCCGGTTTCCTGCTTACCGAAGGCATTATTGACTCCCCCGGTCAGATTGCCTCCATTGAATCGGATGGAAGATCCTCCAACGCCCTTCTTCGAGACCAAACCATTAGAGTTACATTAAAAAAGGGCTTCGTTTTTGACGAGAATCAATTCAACCGGAATTTTTATG
>SKYC01000128.1 GCA_007128085.1 Saprospiraceae bacterium
CGACCATTATCTGCGGACGGTTAGAAAAAAAGACCGTCCATTTGGAGGGGTGAAAATGGTATTTTTTGGTGATTTATTTCAATTGCCCCCGGTTGTCAGGGGGAACTTTGAGGCCAATTATTTCAGAGAAGAATACGATACTCCTTATTTTTTTTCCTCCCGGGCGATCCGGGAATCCGGACTGCAGGTTTATGAACTGAGCGAAGTCTTTCGGCAGCGCGACAGGGAATTGGTCGCCTTACTCAACCGAATTAGAACACATACTTTTGACAGGGATGATCTCGAAGTAATCAACCAACGGGTGGATGAAAACTTTGCCCTGCCTGAATACTGCATTACTCTCGCCGGCCGCAACGATGTGGTATCCCGCATCAATCGCAGAAAGTTAGACGAACTCGAAGGTGATCCGGTGCAGTTCCCTGCCAGGGTGAAGGGTAAATTTCCTGCCAATTCATTTCCCGCCGACCAGGTGTTATCCTTAAAACCGGGTGCACAGGTCATATTTTTGCGAAACGATCCCGAATTGCGCTTTGTAAACGGAACTTTGGGAACGGTGAGAGAAATCGGTAAAGATTACATACTGGTGGATGCAGTCAGTGAGGAAGGAGAATTGAATGCCATAGAGCTGGAGCCCTTTAAATGGGATTTGAAAGAATACAAATTCGATGTCGATAAAAATGCGGTAAAAACGAAGTACATAGGTGAATTTATTCAATATCCGCTCAAACTGGCCTGGGCCCTGACGATTCACAAGTCCCAGGGAAAGTCTTTCGAAAATGTATACATCGATTTGAGTAGGGGAGGGGCTTTTGAAAGTGGACAGACGTATGTCGCCCTGAGCCGTTGCAGAACTCGAAATGGCATCATTTTAAAACAACCACTTTCTGCCGGAGATATAAAAATTGATCCGCGAATTACAGAATTTTTTAAATATGACGTATAATTGTATTTGTTTTAAGTCTCAATTTTAAAGCTCAATGAATTATGTCTAAACAAGGAAGAAAAGCAAGAAAAAAAGCCAGGTATAAAAAACAGGAAAAAAGTTTTTTTAAGATACTGGGGATTGTTACTGTTGCATTACTGATTCTTTTATTCGTTATCTTTATGTTTTTCTGATCGTAAACCCGAGAAGAAAATTTAATTTAATAGACTCTTTAATCAGCTGAGGATGAAATTGAACCTGGATATCATTGTTCCCTCGAAAAGGGAATGGGTCGAAGCCGTTATAAATAATTTTGATGAGTTTTTAAAAGATCACGCGGATTGCGAGCGCAAAGCGTCGGCCATGGCCATGAGTCTCGTAGCTAAATACCCCAATCGGCTCGAGATCATTCCTGAATTGATAGAGACCGCAGTAGAGGAATTGGAACACTTTCAACAGGTGTATGCCCTTATGGAAAAAAGGGGCATCCAATTGGCACACCAGATTAAAGAAGACCCCTATGTCAAAGAGTTGGTAAAGAAATGTCACAGTGGGCGAGAAGAGCGTTTTCTGGATCGTCTACTCATTGCTTCGGTGGTTGAAACCCGCGGGGCAGAACGCTTTAAATTGGTCACTGAAGCCCTCGACGATGAGGAATTGAAAGAGTTTTATAAAATGCTGTGGATCTCTGAGGCCAAACACGGACATATTTTTGTAAAAATGGCCCTCAATTACTTTGATAAAGATCGCGTTTACGACCGTCTGGAATGGTGGATAGAACAAGAGGCCATCGCACTGAATAACCTCCCCATTCACCCGGCTCTGCACTAATTGACCCCGGCTTTTTTAATCCCGGTGAATACAATAAAGTCAAAAGGGTTTAAAACACAACCAATACAAATTAGCGGACGGGTAAATGCCGCACGCCCATTTGCAGGGAAATGGTATTGATGTGGTCTTCGTTGGGGCCTAGTTTTTTCTCCAATGCATTGAAGCTGTACCCCAGTTGGGAGAACAATCTCCACTGATCCGACAGGCTGTAATCTACTCCGACTCCCGCATTTAAACTGATGTAGTAGTTTTCCTCAAAGCTGCCTCCCTGGAATATACCGTCGGTAAAACGCTTCTGATTCATTCTCGGTTCGTTGTCCATGGTAATATCTGTTTGGACGGGCGGAGTGAAGTTCATGGCAAAAATGATTTCTTCGCGCTGGTAATTGGCGTGCGTTGCCAAATTGAGCCCGACTCCCAGTTTTACAAATGGCATCCATTTGCCGGAAGATTCTATCAGGTCGTACCTCAGGTTGACCGGAATGTGAAGGGTGTTGAGTTCAATGCTGTTGAGACTTATTGCCTGAGCAGACTCTTCTGAACTGCTGAAGCGAAATATTTCCAATACATTTTTGGGGCTGTACTGTTTCATGGAAAAAATCATGCCCGTTTCAAAAGTCCATCGGTCTTGCTGGAAGCCAATAGCTATGCCTCCTCCAAACCCGGCTTTCGATTGTTCGTAGCCGCTTCTGTGGTAAACCTGATCAAAGGGTGTGTGAATGGTGTTGATGTCTACCGTGGCAAACGTACTGAGTATGGTCTGATAATTGCTTTTACTTTGCTCCTCAGGTGATATTACCGCTAAAAGTGGACTCGGTTGACTGACTTTGGACATCCATTGGACAGGATAGTAGGTCTCCAGTGGTGTCAATTCGACTTTTAATAATTTGGGGGTGCCGTTGTCATAGACATCCTTAAGGTTGGAGTCGGATAAATACAAATTTATAAGGGGTAGAAGTGAAGAGGCCTCCCTGTTAAATGCGGGCAAAGAACTTCTGAGGACTTGAGTGTATTCTGTTGATATCTCAGATCCGGAGTCCATTTTAAATTCGGAAATGGCCTGGACTTCCCCTGCAGTTCCGGAAATATCTTCCCGCGACGCAATGTTATCGGAGGGAAGGAGATTTGGTGGATGGTTATCCCGAATGTTCAAATGCGCTTCGGCAGTTGATCCCATGTGGGTTTTATCTTGGTCGACCACTGAGAGATAAGTCACCGATTGAGTGTCCTCCATCATGGGTTGATTGGAGGGTAGGGTTGGGAGGAAAAGGAGGATGACCAGACCCAGCAGAGTGGCTTCAAAGAGCTTATTGTAAATCAAATCGACTCGGAATAGTTTTCTAAATGCACTGAAGTGCAAAAACTCGGTCCACCGATAAGGAGCATAGGGCGCCCTTGAATCCACCAGCTTTTCTTTAATCTTCTGATCAAACTCGCTGTCTGTCAGTTCGCTGTCCAGTCTGGACTCAAACCTTTCCCAGTCACCGGCAGAACTACCGGAGGGAATGTCCTCTACACTTTTCCGTATCCAGCGGTCAAATTCCTTACTTGTCATATGGGTCCTGAGTGGTGTTTAAAAAATTTTTTAACTTATTTCTCGCTTTGACCAGGTTGGACCTGGAGGTACTTTCATTGATTTTGAGCATTTCGGCAATTTCTCGATGGGTATACCCTTCAATTACGTACAGGTTGAAAACCAACCGGTACACCGGAGGCAACCCCTGTATTCCTATGAGTATTTCTTTTTCACTGATCTGATCAATGGCCGTTACATTGTCGGCTTTTACATTGTAGGCCATAACAATATCGTCTGTCCATCTCCTCTTTTCCCTTCGGTAGTGATCAATTGAGGTATTGACCATAATTCGTTTGACCCAGGATTTAAAAGAAGTCCCAACTTCGTACTTGCCCACATTTTTAAAGACCTTGATAAAAGCATCGTGTAAAATATCGAGAGCGTCTTCTTTACTGCTTGAATACCTTATACATACGATCAGCATTTCGGGGTACAACTCTTCGTATACGATGCGTTGTGCCCATTTTTCCTTCATCACCAGTGATTGGATAAAGGTTTTTTCTTCGCGCTCTAAATATATTGCGAGACTCATGGTGTTTAAATACTGGTTTCAATGATAAAGTTACTAAATAAACGATTGATAACCCCTTTTTGCTGGCTCATTAACAAAAAAAGATTCAAAGCTCAGAAGACAACGGTGGTAGAAACCTCTTTTTTTAGGATATATATTGAGGTGGAAACGGAGAAATTTTAACCACTGGAATAGCTATGGTGAAAGAGGAGAATTATTTAGGACCACTCAATGAAAAGTGCATGTGGATAGGTATATCCTGGACTTTCTTAAAAAAAACTTGGATAATAGAAAGTCAAAAGGCTATAATTTCGAAGTGAATATAGACCCGGTTGAATTGCGGGAGTGGCGTATCCAGGTCGAAAGTTAAACAAGCCCTACTTTCCTCAAAAGTTTAAGCAATTGATCCTTACCAAGTCCTGTGACTTTAGAAATAATTCCGACATCGACACCTTCTTTAAAAAGAGCAATAGCAGTTTTCTCTCTTTCTTGGAATTTCCCTATTTCAATGCCTTGCTCAATGCCTTGTCGCAGCTGCGAATCCATAACATTCTTAAGATCGCGATGCTTTTTTAGACTTTCTTCATAGGCTTTTCGGTCCGTTTTTTCTAATTTTACTAATTCAGCTATTCCCATGACTTTTTTAAATATTTTGGATTGCAGGGGTTTCGGCAAACGCTCCAAAAACTCCAGCTTTGTTAATAAATACATCCATTTGTCAAAATTTGTTTCCAGCTCATCTAGTTTTTTGTTGAACTTGGGTATTTCCAGATAAATAAAACTGAGCTTGTCATTGAACACCTGCCCTGTTTTGGTCTCCATTAATTTCACTTTATGAAAATATTGGTCTGAATTCATCGATTTGCTTTTAAGGGTGAAATCCAACAGTGAAATACAGTAAACCGGAAAAAGTCTGAAGTCCCACTCGCCCTTTACGGCTTGTTCCTGGATGGCAAAGGAACTGTAGTAAAGTGACCTTTCCCTGAAGTAAGTCTGAAAGAACTTTTGCATTTCGATAATAATGCGTTCCCCACTTTCAGTCTTGCAAAAAATGTCAAAAACGACCTTCCTATCCAATTCAGAAGCGCCGAGATGTTCATTCTTAGAAAATTCGAGATCGTCTATCCTGCCAACCTCATCCTCCAACACCGCATTGAGAAAATCGAGTAATATATCCTTTAAAGTGTCAAGTCAAGCATACTTTA
>SKYC01000326.1 GCA_007128085.1 Saprospiraceae bacterium
TCATAGGCAAGCCCGCAATATTCTTCAAAATAAGTCTAAAAAAACTATCTTTGAGGCTATAGGAGCGGCCGGTGGACTTTTTTTACTATTAAAATGACATTGAGTTTATGACAGCAGAGGTGAAATTTAATGTAGTTACATTGTTTCTGTCCTTGTACCACTCTGCAATGAACCGTTTTGTCGGGTTCAAAAATATTTTTTTATTGAGACGGTGGCCTCCCCTTTTTGGTCGAACCCTCATTTTACTTCTGATACTCCAATGGGTCGGGTCTGTTCAAATGATGGGACAAACTCAAATGCCCACAGTGGTTTTGCCCGAAGAGCGGCCGGACTTCATAAATCTCAGCAATTATGTTGAAGTTTACCCCGTAGAGGAGTTTACCCAAAGCGTAGAAGAGGTCATCCAATTGCCGGACAGTCTGTTTCTCAGGCGATCGGACTACACTTTCGATCGAGGGTATACAAAAGCCTGGATTCGGTTTGCAATTGTCAATACCAGTGGACAAACCGTATCTGATTTTGCAAGTGCTTCCAGAGGCATGGATACGGTGGTTGTTTACGAACTCATTGGTGGCAAACCTTTTCACCTGGAAACAACCGGCATTCACATTCACTCCCGGAATAAATCCATCCCTCATTCCCACAATTTATTTCATATAAACATCAACCCGGGAGATACCATTCAGTACTACACAAAAGCCAGTCTCCTAAGACACTTTGACGACGACGAGTTCTTCAGTTTTAACATTCGAAAGGATCTGATTGGATTTCTGCACCATTTCTTTTACGAGAATCTATTCTGGGGTTTTTTGGCCGGAATTATGATCCTTTTTTCCGTTTTTAGCCTCGTGATGTTTTTGAGCTTTAAGGAGCGGATATTCATTTATTACTCTGCTCTGATGCTCACTTTTACTCTGTATTTCCTTTCTATTCACGATATGATTGAGCGATACTCAAATCTGCCACCGGAGTTTAAATTCATTTACCTTCAGGGAATCATCATTTCATTTCTGATTGTTTTCAATTACCTATTCATCTCAAAATATTTGAACCTCAGGGAGAACATGCCCCGCTTTTTCAAATTTTACAGCGTCTTTACCCTGCCCGTTGTCCTTATCACCACCCTCCATTACTTTATCTTTAACTTGCAGTCCATAGGATACGACGTCGCCAATTTTGCATCATTGAGTTTCCTTATCATTAGCATGATTCCCATTTTTTACCTCTCCTACAAAAAAAACAAAGAAGCCAGGGTCTTATTGCTATCCTCGCTGTTGTTGTTTCTCGGAGCACTCACTTTTATTTTGACTTTACTGAGGGTGTTGCCCCCCAATGTACTTTCCATCAACAGTTTTCAACTGGGAGCCATAGGATTTTCCGGCACCTTGTTTTACGGATTGTTCAACAAGATCAACAGCATTCAAAAGGAAAGAATAAAGTTTCGGTTGGAAAAAGAGAAAACCGACGAATTACTATTCAATGTATTACCGGCAGAGGTTGCGAGAGAGTTAAAAGAAAAAGGCATATGTGAAGCCAGGGACTACTCAAATGTAAGTGTACTTTTTACCGACTTTAAAGACTTTACAGCCACATCGGCTGCTCTCTCGGCCAAGGAGTTGGTCAATGAGGTCAATACCTGCTATATTGCCTTTGATAAAATCATTGAAAAGTACGGCGTGGAAAAAATAAAAACCATAGGCGACTCTTACATGGCTGCGGGTGGGCTTCACCCCGACGATATGAGCGAGACTAAAAACACGGTATTGGCTGCCATCGAAATGCAGGATTTTTTGCTGAGCCGAAAAGAAGAGAGAAGTCCCGGGAATTTACACGCATTTGATATGCGAGTGGGTATACATACAGGGCCGGTGATTGCGGGAATTGTAGGTGTGAAAAAGTTTCAATACGATATCTGGGGAGACACGGTCAATACCGCCAGCAAAATTGAATCGAATGGTGAAATAGGAAAGGTCAATATTTCGGAAACCACCTACCAATTCATCAAAGAAGATCCGGACTTTTTCTTTAAAGAGCGCCCCCCGCTCACGGTTAAGGGAAAGAGTGAGATCAACATGTGGTTTGTACAAAAGTCAAAATCGAGGGTGGATAGGGAAAAGAAACATGAATCTGAGGTCTATTGAAAGTCATTGAGTGAAATTTAGGGGAATTTGAAAAAAAGATTACTTTGGGCTTTGTTCAATGTGAACATCTCAAGAACTTAAAACAGATGATACCTGAAAAGTTAGTGGTGCGGTATGGAATTTTGAGAAAAAGCTACCTGTTGGTGTTGGTTCTCGCTCTGGTGCCGTGGATGGCTCTTACTGCGGAACAGGAAGGTGGCTTGACCGCCTATCAAATGACTGAAGATCAAGCCGGTTACATCAGTTTAAATAGCTATATTAAGGTCTATCCAATTCGGGACGAAAACATCGAAATTGAGGAAGCCCTGCAAATACACGACTCATTGTTTTTCCACATCTCCCAACAGGAACAACTTGGAGAAAACCGGGGGGGGTGGGTCAAGTTCAAAATCAGCAACGAAACGGAAACTCGTCGGTTTGCCCACATAGGCATCTGCAGGGATCTGGCCCTGGTAGAAGTTTACCGGATATCCAATGGAATTCCCAGTAAAATAACAACCATTGGCAGTGATATTCATCCCTCTGAGCGCGCCATTCCCTCACCGACCAGTGTTTTTGAAGTACCGCTCGCAGCCGGTGAAACCAGTTTGTTTTACGCCCGGGCGAAACTCATGCCCAAAATGTCCAACATCCACTACTATCACTTCACCCTGGGAGACGATTTTTTCGAATATTTCACCAATCATTTGAACCGAAATTTACTGTGGGCGATTTTTGCCGGAGTGATGATTCTGTTCTCTGTATTCAGTTTCGTCATGTTTTTCAGCTTTAAAGAGAGAATTTTTATACTCTACTCGCTTTTTATGTTTTCTCTCACCTGGTATTTTGTGAGCCAACACCAATTAATTTCTTATTACATAAAGCTCCCGGCGGAATACTTACACAATTACATTCCGGGGATATCCATATTGTTTATAACGCTGATCAGTTATTACTATCTGGAACATTATTTGAAACTTAAGGAGCGAATGCCAAAATTCAATCTTTACTTTAAGGTTTACGCTTACTTAGCAGGATCACTGGGCATTTTACATTTCTTCATTTTCGAAAACCGGTCGATTGGATTTGACTTATCCAATTATGCCATCGTTTTTTATTTACTTCTGACTTTATACCCCATTCTAAGACTTTATTTTAATGGTGTAAAAGAGGCAAAAGTCATGCTTTACTCCGCCATTTTATTGATTATCGGAGGGCTGACTTACACCCTTACTCTATTGAGAGTCATACCCCATAACACACTTTCAATCAACAGTTTTCAAATTGGAGCCATGGCATTTTCAGGCTTGCTGTTTTACGGACTTTTCGATAAAATAAACGCAATCCAAAAGGAGAAATTAAAATTTCGAATAGAAAAAGAAAAAACCGATGATTTACTATTTAATATACTGCCTGCTGAGGTGGCCAAAGAACTCAAAGAAAACGGGCATTTTGAAGCCCGCGACTTTTCCGCTGTCAGTGTTTTGTTTACCGATTTCAAGGACTTCACTGCTACCTCCTCCAAACTCTCTGCTGTAGAGCTTGTAAAGGAAGTCAATCACTGTTTTGTGGCATTCGATCAAATCATGGAAAAGCACAGGGTAGAAAAAATCAAAACCATAGGCGATTCTTATATGGCTGCGGGAGGACTGGAAACCCACTCCCCTTCACAGGCAAAAGAAGTGGTTTTGGCAGGTATTGAAATGCAGGAGTTTTTGCAAAAGAGGAGGTCTGAAATCGGTCGATCCAATCGCCATGCATTCGAGATGCGGGTGGGCATTCACACCGGTCCTGTAGTGGCCGGGATTGTGGGAGTGAAAAAATTCCAGTACGACATTTGGGGAGATACCGTCAATACTGCCAGCAGAATTGAGTCCGGCGGGGAGGTGGGAAAAGTGAATATTTCAGAGGCCACCTACCAATTCATCAAAGACGATCCGGATTTTTGCTTTGAGGAGCGCCCGGCCTTTGAAGTAAAGGGAAAGGGAATAATCAAAATGTGGTTTGTTTCAAAGTCCAAATCCAGATTGGAAAGAGAATTGGCTCAAAATAGCGAAACGGTAGTCAGCTAGAAGACTTTCCAGTCCTATCCCGACCGCAAAAAACGCTCTCCTTTGCCCGGGTAACAGTTTTCGCCCTCTTTTTCTCTGTGGCGAATAGATTTTGCTGATCCAGAGTGATTTCATTTAAATTGTGTTTCCCATGTACTCAACCAGGTAAATAAAAATCAATATTTCTGAAATTAAAAAACATTAAATCATATATTGAGTAAAGACCCATCGACAACATTAAAAAATTTAACTATCTTTAAGCTCGAAATCAATTTATTTTTGCACTGTTATTTACTTATCAGGCTTTCAAATGGCTTCAACTAAATCCTACCAGGTATATTTTATAAATGGTGTGTACAGGACAGTCAGGTGGTTTCTTATATGGTTTGTATTTTCTACTGTATGTTTATCCTCCGTCGTTTATTCAATGGAAACACCGGACGAAAACCATTTTTATTACTCCTTACATTTTGAAGATGGATTTTTGTTGAAGGACTTTATCTCCGCTTATCCTGAGAGGGAGAAACCACTAACGGTTGAAGACATACTTCTGATTCCCGACTCTCATTTTTACACCTCAAAAGACCTGCCCCTACCCTTTGATGATGTAGAAAATTATTGGATCAGGTTTAAGATTATTAACGATACCGATGAAAAAAGGACAGATTATATAGGAGGGGCATTGGGCTTTGACTCCCTTGAGGTTTACAGCGAGAAAGATGGTCAATTAACTTTTGAATTGCTCACAGGTTATAATGTCAACCCTCAATCAAAAAGAACTCCTTCACGCAGAAATCTCTTCAATTATGAATTGAACCCGGGACAGAGCATCCAATTTTACATTAGAGTCCATCCGA
>SKYC01000412.1 GCA_007128085.1 Saprospiraceae bacterium
AAAGCTGCCGACCGAAGCGTCGATTTACTTTTGAAGGAAGAAATCAATGTAAAAGTGGTGCTGCTGGATAAGGAGGACGATCCGGATTCAGCGGTCAAAAAAATGGGCAAAGATGGCTTTCTGGAATTTATCCGATCCAGGGAAATGGATTTTCTCCAATTTAAAATCTCCCATTTGTACAACGCTGCTCCGGACGACCCTTTTGAAAAGTCCAAAGCCATTAAAGAGATCGTCAAATCTCTAAGCCTCATCGGTGATCAACTGAGCAGGAATCTGTTTGTAACCAGAGCGGCCAAATTGCTCTCTATCGAGGAAGAAGTAATTCTCTCCGAAATGAACAAGGCGCTTCGCAGCCGACTGTGGAATGAGCGGGACAAGAAAAAGAGAGAACTCAAACAGGACCTCAAAGAAGCGGACGAATTAAAGGCCTCCCACTCCCCCACTCCTCAGGAAGCTACCGGGCAAAAAGATTATTTTCAGGAACACGCACTGGTTCAACTGCTACTCAAATTCGGTAACGAAAAAATGGAAAACGGTGAAAGCGTACACGAGTTTGTTTTTAGCAATCTGGAGGATGTTTACCAGGAAATCGATGACGCTCTGGTTTTAAAAATGCTGGAGATCATTAAGGAATCCATTCAACAATCAGGTAAGGTAGAGGATGGCAAGCTGATCAATTCCCCGGATCAACAAGTGTCTGAAATGGCCGTAAATCTAATTTCCGACGAATACGAATACAGCGAAAACTGGGAAAAGCGTTGGAATATTCTATTGCAAAACCAAAAGGCTCCTGAAGATAACTACGAATTAGACGCAGAACACGTGGTGGTCTCCATTAAACTGAGAAAAGTGAGGCGGGTGATAAAAAACACCATGAAGGAATTTGCTGAAAATCAAGGGCAATCCACCGAACAGACCAATGAAAATCTTGAGCTTTTTATGGAGCTGAAAAAATTGGAAAGGGAGCTGGCCGATAAATTGAGGACTATTGTTTACGGCTAATTCCCTTCCCTTAATCCCTTAAGTCTACTTAATGAGTTCCATAAAATCAAACTAAGCATTGGTATCTATGCAATTCAGGTCTTCAAAGGCTAGTTTTAGCCGCTGAACGAAAGAGTCCTCCCCTTTTCTCAACCAAACCCGAGGATCGTAATTCTTTTTATTGGGTTTGTCCTCTCCTTCCGGATTGCCTATTTGTGCCTGGAGGTATTCTTTTTTGTCCTCGTAATAATTTTTCACACCGTCCCAAAACGCCCATTGCAAATCGGTATCGATATTCATTTTAATCGCTCCGTACTCTATGGCCTCCCGGATATCTTCCCTGGAGGATCCGGATCCTCCGTGAAATACAAAATTGACGGGATTGGCAGCGGTTTTAAATTTTTCCTGTATGTGTTCCTGAGAGTTTTTCAGAATAATGGGTTTCAGACTGACATTACCCGGTTTGTACACTCCGTGCACATTCCCAAAGGCAGCGGCAATGGTAAATTTATCGCTCACCTCCATCAACTTTTCGTAGGCATAGGCCACTTCTTCGGGTTGCGTAAACAATTTGGAGCTGTCTATATCCGTATTGTCCACTCCGTCTTCCTCACCCCCGGTCACACCCAGTTCAATCTCCAGGGTCATACCGATTTTGGACATTCTCTTCAGATACTCCACACAAGTATTTACATTGTCTTCAATGGGTTCTTCCGACAAATCGAGCATATGACTGCTGTACAAGGGATATCCCCTCTTTTTGTAAAACGCTTCACCGGCATCCAGCAAGCCATCCACCCATGGAATGAGTTTTCTGGCGCAGTGATCCGTATGTAAAACCACGGTAACACCATAGGCCTCGGCCATGGCGTGAATATGAGCTGCACCAGAAATACCGCCGTAAACAGCGGCTTTTTGTTGGTCGTTGCTGAGCCCTTTTCCAGCAAAAAAAGCTGCGCCCCCATTGGAAAATTGAATGATCACGGGACTGTTGACTTCCCGTGCGGTTTGCATAACCGAATTGATGGAGTTGGTGCCAATTACATTGACTGCCGGAATGGCAAAGTTATTTTCATTGGCGAAATTAAAAAGTTGAGTTACTTCATCTCCGTGAAGCACCCCCGATCTGAATTTTTTCTTCTTAGCCATGGTTCTATTGGTTTTCTGTCAATCAAATAATTCCTTTATCCGTTAGGTATCTCTCTGCATCTAAAGCAGCCATACAACCCGTGCCGGCCGCAGTAACTGCCTGGCGGTATATCTTATCGGCGGCATCGCCACTTACAAACACTCCTTCAACGTTGGTTTGAGTGGATTTTCCTTTGGTAATCAGATAATTCGTTTCATCCATTTCCAGCCAATCCTTAAAAATATCGGTATTGGGTTTGTGCCCAATGGCAACAAAGAATCCACTGACGTCCAGGACCTTTTTCTCCCCGCTTTGATTGTTCACTATGCGAACTCCATTGACCTCAGAGTCTCCCAGAATTTCCTCTGCTTCAGTATTCCAATGGACCTTTATGTTGGGCGTTTTGAATACCCGTTCCTGCATAATTTTAGAGGCTCTCATTTCATCCCTTCTGACCAATAGGTGAACCTCCGGGCAGAGTTTGGACAGGTACTGTGATTCTTCAGCCGCGGTATCGCCTCCACCGACCACAGCCACCTTGCTCCCCTTGAAGAAAAAGCCATCGCAGACTGCGCATGCAGATACACCTCGGTTCATGAATTCCTTTTCTGACTCCAGTCCCAACCACTTGGCACTGGCACCCGTGGAAATAATAATGGAGTGACTGTGGTACTCATTTCCGCCCTCTGTCCATACTTTGTGGACCGGTCCGGTAAAATCGACTTTCACCACTGTGTCATAGATGACTTCTGTTCCAAATCGCTCAGCCTGATTACGAAAATCATCCATCATCTGCGGGCCTTTTACCCCATCGGGATAGCCGGGGTAATTTTCCACATCCGTGGTAATCATTAACTGGCCGCCGGGTTCAATACCTGTAAAGACAACGGGATCCATGCTGGCACGAGCAGCGTAGATGGCCGCCGTATATCCGGCCGGGCCGGAACCAATAATCAGGGTTTTCATTACTTCTTTTTTCTCACTCATCTATTGTAGAAACTTTATTAATTAAAATTATTTTTCATGGATCATTGAGGGCCTCCTCATCAATCCGGGCTCAAATTTAATAAAAACACGGTGTTTTAAGGCAAAATATATCCGTATTATTCTGAGGATTCTGCCCCCCGTCCTTTGTGTTCGTAGAAACGTATTTTTTCAATCAAGAGGTCGGTTTGCTCCATGGCATCGTGGGTGATATGAGCTCTTTGGTAGTGATGAAGTCTGCTTTCGTAAAGTTCAATGAGTTCTTTGTCCGTCTTTTTCTTCAGGAGAGGACGTTGAATAATGGCGGGATCCTTTTTCAAGCGATACAAAAACAGTTCTTTACTGATTTTAAGAAAGACCACAGTGCCGTGCTCAAGCATAAAGTCCATATTGTTCTTGAAACAGGCTGTCCCACCACCCGTTGCCATTACAAACGGAGGATTGACCAAAGACCTTACAAGTTTGCTCTCAATATCCCGAAAATACGCTTCACCCTGGGTGGAAAATATTTCCCCAATGGGACCGTAATTACCGACAATGATTTCATCGGTATCGTAGAGTCTCCACTTGAGCTCTTTGGACAGTTGTTTACCAAGTGTGCTTTTACCCGCACCCATAAAACCCACCAGATAAATTCTTTTTTTCTTCATTATCGTATCTTTGAACCTCTGTTTTACGTTATTTCTTTCTACACTTAACCCTGGCATCAGCCCGTTGAATGAAGATGCAAAAGTATTACAAATATTAAGGAAAATTAAATAAATGAACCTCAGTAATTTTATTATCCCTTTTATTTATTTATCCACCCTCTTTTTATTTTCTTCCTGTGAAATTAAAGAAGAAAATAAACTGAATCCCATAGAGGCTTCCAGCGAGGATGAATTTATTCGAAGTCCGCTACAGGACGCCTCAGTAGTACTATCCGAAAAACACGCCCGGATAGGTTTTGATCGTGAAATACTCTTTTTCGATACCGTCCATGCCGGCCATTTAATAGAAAAGAGCTTTCACTTTATAAACGAAGGACCTGGTGATTTGATTATCGAGGAGGTTCGATCGAGTTGTGGCTGCACCATTCCTTATTTTCCCGAAGACCCCATCGCCGTTGGTGAGCGCGCTGAAATATCCGTCCAATTCAATACCTCGGGAAAAAATTACCTACAGGACACTCCAATTAGTATCTTTGCAAATACAATCCCCCGAAGGACAGTCATCAGACTAAAGGGATATGTTGTTCCGGAAAATGAATCTTAATTACTAACTCACAAATTAACTATGAACTTATTGTTTTTTCTTGAAGGAGGTGCAGGTGCCCTCATAGGAATGTGGCCCATCATACTGATGTTCGTGGTCATTTACTTTTTTATGATCAGGCCTCAGGCCAAGAGAAATAAAGAACAAAACAATTTCACCAAGGATCTCGAAAAAGGAGATGAAGTGGTATTGGCCAGTGGAATCGTCGGAAAAATCACCAAATTGGACGACCCCTTCGTTCAGGTTCAGGTAGACAGCAAAACCTATCTAAAAGTAGCCCGCTCTTCGGTATCCAAAGAAATGAGTGATCTGCTTGAAAAAGAAAATAAAACGGAAGAGAAGTAACCATAGGAATGACGAAATGGGAATTTGCACTTCCCCTCACCTAAGTGCTACCCCAATTACTTAGCTAATGGGCCACCAAACAGTTTTTGTCGGGAGTACTCCTCGTATGTCCCTCACCCTCCCCTACACACTTCAACGGACCATAATGTAGTGCCTGAAGGAATTGACGTGACAGCGTGATGACTGAGCAAATTTCAGAATTGAGGCTTGAACGTCGCAGGGATGGGGATTGGTCGACCTTGAATTTAATGTTTATCACGTATCCCGAGGCCATAAATCCTATACTGATCTGGTAAAATAGAATTTTTTTCTTATCTTAGGTGTTAAAA
>SKYC01000156.1 GCA_007128085.1 Saprospiraceae bacterium
ATCGGATGTTTTGAGTGGCAGCACAAAAATGTTGTTTGTCGCTCCTGAAACTCTTACCAAAGAGGAGAACGTCGAATTTTTGAGCAGGGTGAATGTGTCCTTTGTCGCAGTCGACGAGGCCCACTGTATCTCAGAATGGGGTCACGACTTCAGGCCTGAGTACAGGAAAATCAAGGAGATCATCACCAAAATTGACAACAATATACCCCTGATTGCACTTACGGCAACCGCGACCCCCAAAGTGCGGCAAGACATCATCAAGAACCTGGCCATGGAGGAGGTGAAAGAATTTGTATCCTCTTTTAACAGAGACAATCTCTATTACGAAGTGCGGCCAAAGGTGGGTAAGAACGAGGCGATGAAAAACATCGTTCAGTATATAAAGACCAAAGCCAGTAAATCTGGCATTATTTACGTTCAAAGTAGAAAGGCGACGGAAGAGATTGCAGGCTTTCTGAAGGTCAACGATATAAAAGCCGCTCCCTACCATGCTGGAATGGACTCGAAGAACAGAAGCAAAGTTCAGGATCAGTTCCTGATGGAAGATATAGATGTCATTTGTGCAACCATTGCCTTTGGTATGGGGATAGACAAGCCCGATGTCCGCTTTGTCATTCATTTTGATATTCCCAAAAGTATTGAAAATTACTACCAGGAAACCGGCAGGGCAGGAAGAGACGGACTGGAAGGTGATTGTCTGGCATACTACAGTTACAAGGACATCAGAAGACTGGAAAAGTTCCTGAGAGACAAAACGGTTGCCGAGAGAGAGATGGGTGCGCACCTGTTGGAGGAGATGATATGCTATGCGGAGACCTCCGGATGCAGGCGAAAGTTTTTGCTGCACTACTTCGGTGAGGAATACGACGATTCTGATTGTAATGATATGTGCGACAATTGCAGGTATCCCAAAGACAAAATCGAAGCCACTGACGAGATGGAAATGGGGATTCAGGCCGTGTTGACGCTCGGAGAAAATTACGGCGAAAAGGAATTGGTCGACTTCCTGATGGGAAAGGAAAACAAGTTTAACAAAGATTACCAATACGACGAACTCGACGGTTTTGGAGAGGGTAGTGACCGGGACGATATTTTCTGGAACACCATTTTCAGACAGGGCGTTTTGATGGGGTATTTGTTTAAAGATATAGAGGAATACGGCGTCTTAAAAGTAACCGATAAAGGCCGGGCATTTTTAAAAAACCCGGTGGAGGTGGAAATCAGCCTCATTCGCAATTACGACGACGAGGAATCGAGCAATGGTGAAGTTCAATCAGCCGGCGGATCTTCTGCACTGGATGATGTGTTACTAAAAATGTTACTCGGCCTTCGGAAGAAAATGGCTAAAGAACACAATTTGCCGCCATTTGTCATTTTTCAGGATCCCTCTTTGGAAGATATGGCCCTGCAATACCCCATGAAAATGGAGGACATGACCAAAATTTCGGGTGTGAGCCAGGGGAAAGCCATGAAGTACGCGCGGCCCTTTCTCGAACTGATCAACGATTATGTTGAGGAGAACGATATCGACAGGCCGGACGACATCCTCATCAAACAAGTCGCAGAAAAGTCGGTTAAAAAAATTGCCATTATTAAATCCATTGATCGAAAGATTCCCCTGGAGGACATCGCCTTTTCCAATAATCTGAGTATGGAAGACCTGATCACTGAAATAGAGATGATCGTCGCTTCCGGCACCAAGGTGAACCTGGATTACTACATTGAAGATGCGGTCGATGATTACTCGAGAGAGGATATCCACGATTATTTTATGGAGGCGGAAACGGATGACCCGGTAACGGCTTATCACGAATTGAAAGAGGACGATATTACCATCGAGGAAATCCGGTTGATGCGCATCAAGTTTTTATCTGATCTGGCAAACTGATGGGGCATTGCCTTAGATGAGTCAATGGTTGCGTGTGGTCGAATAGACACAGGGTACTCCAACTCCATTTTTTCGTCGGTCGACGAAAAGCCAATTATAAATCCACTCTATGAAAATTGTCATTATCAACGGGCCCAATCTCAATCTGCTAGGAAAGCGGGAGACCCTTATTTACGGGAGTCTGTCATTTGAGGACTTTTTCGAAGAACTGAAAGGTCGATTTCCTCAATTTGAATTGATTTATTTGCAGAGCAATCACGAGGGGAAGTTGATTGATTGGTTGCACCAATACGGATTTTCTGTCAACGGTATCGTTCTCAATGCGGGGGCGTATACGCATACCTCCATCGCTCTTGCCGATGCAGTAAAAGCCATAGAAACCCCGGTGGCCGAGGTTCACATAACCGATTTAAGTAAAAGAGAAGACTACAGAAAACACAGCTATTTAACCGATTGCTGCGTTTTTTCAGTGCAGGGAATGGGGCTGGAAGGGTACGCCATTGCGGTTGATTACTTTTCCGAATTTGCTTCGCGATGAGGATTTTTATCCTGATTGAGTCCTGCGTGTAGTTTTTTTACGGCGGCACTGATTTTTTGGTAGTCTTCCACCTCTTTTGCGAGAAATAGATATACGACTTCCAGCTTATTTCCTTTAAAATATTCTGAGGATAAAATGTGGGGCGGATTATTTCTCACGGCTTCTTTCAGTCGTCTTTTGATCAAATTGCGATCGACTGCTCTTTTGATTTTTTTGGCCGATACGACCGGTGTAAAGTAGAAGTCTGCAGACTCATCCGAGTCTTTGGCCGTGCTTATCCACTTCATCAAGACGGGATACTTGAGTTTGGATTGGCCGGAGGCCATAATGCCGGAAATGGTTTTTGAGCTCTTAAGAGGTTTGATAGAAATGGCGGGTAAACGGCTCATTAAAAGTAGCTGTAGAATTAGAAACTCCCCGAAGAACAGCAAAAGGAATGGTATTGCAACGAGCTGAAAAGGGTGAAATTGGGTTATTTCTTATGCACCTGATCAGCAACCGATAGCTTATGTCTTCCTTTAGCGCGTCTTCTGGAAAGTACCTTTCTTCCATTTTTGGTACTCATCCTGGATCTAAAACCGTGCTTGTTGGCTCTTCTTCTCTTCGATGGTTGAAATGTACGTTTCATTTAGAAATTATTTTTTTTGATTGTTTAATAGATCAAATCAATGATCCCTCGCTTTGATGTTTTGCCACTCTTTTAAAATAAGGGGCTGCAAAGGTAATAAATAATCCTCTTTTGCGCCACTAAATTGAGCTGGAAAAAATTAAATAATTCGGACAAGAGGTATTCCCCAAAATAGATGGAATGCCTCTTGCCCGAAGTAAAAGGCGCCGACAGGCACATTATTCGTTCATTGAAGCCAGAAACTCGTGGTTGTTTTTGGTTCCGGCCATTTGTTTCTTAACGAAATTGATGGCTTCGTCGGGCTTCATGTCATCCAGGTGATTGCGGAGAAGAATAATGCGCTGCAAAGTATTGCTGTCGAGCAGTAAATCCTCTCTTCTCGTACTCGATTTGGTCAGGTCTATGGCCGGATATAAACGCTTGTTGGCCAAAGAGCGATCGAGTTGCAACTCCATGTTACCGGTACCTTTAAATTCTTCAAAGATAACTCCATCCATTTTAGAACCGGTGTCGATCAGTGCTGTAGCCAGTATGGTCAATGACCCACCGTCTTCAATGTTTCTCGCCGCTCCGAAAAATTTCTTGGGTTTGTGCAATGCATTGGCTTCAACACCACCCGACAGTACTTTTCCACTGGCCGGTGCAACGGTATTGTACGCCCTTGCAAGTCTGGTGATCGAGTCCAGTAAAATGACCACATCGTGTCCGGATTCGACCAGGCGCTTTGATTTTTCAAGCACTATGTTGGCAACCCGAACGTGATTTTCGGCCGGTTCATCAAAAGTAGACGCGACCACTTCTGCGTTTACACTGCGCTGCATGTCGGTTACCTCCTCGGGCCTCTCATCTACGAGCAAGACAATCATGAAACAGTCGGGGTGATTTTTAGCTATGGCATTGGCCAGGTCCTTTAGTAAAAAGGTTTTACCCGTTTTTGGCTGCGCCACGATCAATCCCCTCTGTCCCTTTCCAATGGGGGTGAACAGGTCGATCATTCGCACACCCAGATCTTTTCCATCATCCCGGGAAGTCAGTTTGAACTTTTCCATGGGAAAAAGGGGCGTCAGGTAATCGAAAGGTACCCGGTCTCTGATCTCCTGTGGTTTCAATCCGTTGATCAGGTTGACCCGAAGTAGGGCAAAATACTTTTCTCCGTCTTTGGGCGGCCTGATCGGACCCGAAATGGTGTCTCCGGTCTTGAGCCCAAACAATTTTATCTGCGAAGGAGATACGTAAATGTCGTCAGGAGAAGAAATATAGTTAAAATCGGCAGATCGCAAGAATCCGTATCCATCAGCCATCATTTCCAGTACACCTTCTCCCTCAATTACGCCGTCGAGATCAACATTGAATTTAGGCTTCTTGTCAGAAGGTCCTTTCCCTTTGGGCGACTTTCCTTTGTTGCCTCCTTCGTGCTTGTGCTTGTTGGAAGACTTTTGATCTTGTTGACCGGATCGGGGGTCTTGTTGACCGGATCTTTGATTTTTTTGAGATTGTTTGGGATCCTGATCGCCGGAGGAACTTTCTTTTGAAGACCTTTTGTTATCTCCGCTGCGATCGCTCTTATCGCTCCGCGTATTTTTTCCACCTCTGCTGTCGTGTTGTTTGTCAGACCTTGAGGGCCTGCCTGAACTTCTGTCATCGGGTTTCGATGGAGACTTTGCAGCGTCGGTTTGTTTGTTTCGGGAATCTGAAGAATCAGATTGTTTTTGGCTGGAATCCGAACTGCGTTTTTGACTTCTTGGAGGCCTTCCGTATTCGGGTTTGGTTTCTGCGCGATTGGCGGAAGGGGCGTCCACCGTGATGTTGCCTTTTTCCAGCACAGCTTGTTGGTCCAGAATTTTGTAGATCAGGTTTTGTTTGTTGAGTCGGGATATTCTTTTTAATCCGAGGGACTCTGCAATTTGCCTAAGTTCAGGAACCAACTTGTTATTTAACGTGGTAATGTCATACATCGTTTAGTGTA
>SKYC01000099.1 GCA_007128085.1 Saprospiraceae bacterium
TACCTTCGGCCCTGTTGTTTTCTGTTTTTGTACTGATTGGAAATCCGATTATTGTATTGATCATTATGGGTCGTATGGGATACCGGAAAAGGACCTCCTTCCTGGCGGGACTTACCGTGGCACAAATCAGTGAATTTTCCCTGATATTCGCCGGGCTGGGTTTGCAGGTTGGGCATATCAATGAGGAAATTGTTGGATTGATTACATTGGTGGGATTGATTACCATCGCTCTGTCTACCTACCTGATATTGTACTCGCATCAAATCTACAACCTGATTTACCCCGCCCTCTCCATATTTGAAAGGGAGGATCCTGCACAAGATGCTAAATCACAATTAAAGGAAAACAAGTCTTTTGACGTGATTATCATAGGCCTGGGTCGATTTGGAAGTAAAATCGCCCAGTCTCTGGATGATCACCCGGAGGTAACCTATATGGGTGTGGACTTTGATCCCGAAATTGTAAAAAAATACCAGGAAAAGGGCAAAACCATTTTCTACGGAGATATTGAGGATCCCGACATCATTGAATTTTTGCCCTATGAGAATGCGAAATTCATTGTGAGTACCATTCCCAATGCAGATCAATCTATTCAAATGATAAAATCCCTTCATCAAAAAGGCTATAAAGGGAAAATATTCCTCACTGCCATGCACGATAAGGACTACGTGAAACTCAGCCAGTGTGGAGCCGATGAAATACTCCATCCCCCGAGAATGGCTGCAGAAAATTTCTACAATTATTTTCTGAAGGACATTAGGAAGTTGGAGAATTGAAGTTATTCCTTTTCAGGTTGGTGGGTTGGGGATGGGCGGAGAGATATTATCACCACTGAATAAAGGGCACAGATATGGTATTGTGAGATTTTATTTCGCCGTGGCTTGATAGTGGTTAATTTACCAAAAATGAAATTCCCTTTAGACCGCTTGGAATTCTTAGCGAAAACTTTGCGACCTTTGCGCCTTCGCGGTGAGCTTATAAAATTAAAAATTTATGAAAATCTGGACTCTTTTAGCCTTCGTATCCTTTTTTATCCTTCCACAACTACAAAGTCAAACCCCACTTGTACAGGAATTAACCCAAAAATGGCAAAACGCCGCTGAATATACCCTCGAGTTGGCCGAATCCATGCCCGCCGAGCTTTACGATTATCGACCCTGCCCGGAATGCATGACCTTTTCAGAGCAATTGCTGCACATGACGCACAACATGAACTGGCTGGGGAAGCGCTACCTGAATGCGGACCCTCACTCCGCTGAGGATTTGGAGATTGGTCAGCCAAAAGACATTACTATTGAATGGCTCACCGAAGGATTTGACAATGCATTGAATGCCTTTAGGTCGATAAGTCCTGAAGAACTGGATGATGAGGTGGAGTTCTTTGCAGGTCCCATGACCAAAAGACAAATAATGCATCTTATGCACGACCACCTCACCCACCACCGCGGGCAACTCGTGGTATACTTGAGGTTAAATGGAATCACACCGCCGCGATACAGGGGCTGGTAATTTCAGAACTGGATCTGCAGAACTGTTGAAGTTCCGTATTGCTCGCTTCCCTCTTCGGGGAAAAAAGCATCAAAGTTGAACCGAAGCATGACGGTGGAATTGAAATGGTGGTTCAATCCAAAAGTGAATTGATGATCCCGGAAATCCGCTTCGCGATAAGCCCAGGATTGCCATCTTGAAAGAAGCAATGTGTTTTCTAAAATTTCATAACCACCCACAAGATAATACCCGCTGATTCTTTCCTTCCTGTCTGTAATATCGATCGTTTCGAGCTCTCCCATAAGGTATTCCCCGGCCAACAACCACCGGCCCCACTCTATTTTCAAATCGGTACCGTAAATTTGTCTTTTCCCTCTGAGCTCGGGGCCAAAACTGCCGCTGATGGTACCCTCGGAATTGCCATGAGAACTACTGACTGCGAGTTGAATTTTACGGTCTTCAGAAACATCTAAACTGTATTGTAAGCGCCCGATACCGTAAAATTTATTGTTGTTGTTTAGTGACAGCTTGTTTCCGTTGAATACACCAACAAAGTATTTCCACGATCCCGACTCTCCTACCGCAGAAATTCCAATTTCCCTGGACTGTACCAACAAACCTGTAATTTGGGCTCGATCCACAAAGTACATTCGACCGGGATTCGGAATGTAGTCAAGGGTTTGCAACGGCTTCATAGCGCCCACAGCGAGGCGGAATTTATCGTCGAAGTGATAACCTACGAAAGCATCCAGCAATCGGGGCTCAGGGGCCATATCAAAAAACAACCGGTAATAAAATCCGCTCTCTAACCTACCCCTGAAACTCAAGCGAGCATTCATGGCTTCAAAAGTTCGCCCACCTTGGAATTGGTCGTTTTTTAAGGAGTACCGAAGTCCCGCCTGTCCCAGAAAATTAATCCGAAAGGCATCGGACTGACTTAAAAACCCAATCTCTTTTTCGGGGTCTTTTTCCTGTGCAACCAGTTCGCTTTGAAATAATACGAAACCAATGATCCCGAGAATAAAAAATGTCGAAAGGATATATTTTGACATGTTCTTGTATTTTTATCAGTCAAAAGTAGTAAAAGTCTGGACAATAGCTTTTTGTTCAGACTGATTGCCTCACGCGCTCCGCTGATCGGGAAAAAGGATCTTTTCTTCATTGACCCGTTCGCAATAAATATTTTTAAATCACATCCCATTTATTTAAATAAGAGGAGATTGATAAGGTGAAAGACTGGTAATTTTTATGCATGACGTAAATACGGAAGTTGGGTAACAAAAGTAGGGAAAGGGGAGAGAAGGGCGTGCCGTTAGGTACGCAATATGGGTAGCAGAAATGATGTAAGGAATAGGCGTGCCGTAGGTACGCAATATGGAAAACTTGGGAAATTTATATATAATTACCTAATTTCTCAAAAAATAATTAAATTCACAATGAGAGGTGAATGTGGTTATAAAATTGCATTCTTACTCATGGAACTAAAAATTAACTAATGGCCAATACTTACACCCAATTGCATGTACAGACGATTTTTGCCGTCCAGGATAGATTAAATCAAATAAGCTCCAAATAGGAAGAAGAGTTGTATAAATACATTTCAGCTGTTGTTCAAAATCACAATCATAAAATGCTTCAAATAAATGGAATGCCAGATCACCTCCATCTTCTTATAGGAATGAGACCCAGTCAATCATTATCAGATTTAATAAAGCAAGTAAAACAAAGCTCTTCGACCTGGGTAAATCAAAGAAAACTAGCTGTAAGTAAATTTACATGGCAAGAAGGATTTAGCGCATTCTCGTATTCCAAAAGAGATTTGCCTCAGGTGATTAACTACATTCGAAACCAAAAGGAACATCACAAAAAGAAAACCTTTAGAGAAGAGTATATGGCCTTGTTAAAAAAATATGAGATTGAATACGATGAAAAATACCTATTTCATTTCTTTGATTAATGAAGCACAGATCTGAGTACATGACAAAAATTTAATTTCTCCTCAAAAATCCCAAATACATTTAACGGGATCGCTCAGTCAGCCACCACATTGCGTACCTACGGCACGCTATAAAAGGGGGATGCCTTTTGCTACCCATATTCAGTCCCGATGGGACTGTTTTTACTATCGTTTTCGTTCAGAATTAGAAGTACAGCTATTCTACAAAAGAGCTAACTGCAAAAAAACAGGTGTAAATAGCATTTTCGTTAAATTGCCATAGATATGGTGATTTACCTAAAATTTAGGGAATACTGACTTGTAAGTGTGTCAGAACCCCCACCAATCCACCAACTGGTTGCCGTGCCGTAGGTACGCTATGTGGGAAAACATCTGAAAATTTTATATTTGAAATTCCTTCCCATTCATAAATACCTCTTCCTAAAATACCGTAAACTTAACAGCCCGCTGCCCCGAGGAATCCACCAACTGCAAAAAATAAGTACCCGGGGGAATGCCCGTCAAATCTATCCTGGTAGCTCCGATTGACCGGGGATTAAAATCCACTCTTTTCATCAATTGGCCGCGAATATTCACAATGTTGATTTGTTGAAAACGGATAAAGTCTTCAGTTTCCAGGTAAAGGTAGCTTCCTTCCCTCGTGGGGTTGGGATATAATTTTATACCGGCTGAAGATAGGTTTTCAGCAATCCCGGAGGGGATGAGGTCGATAGATAAAAAGTTATGGGTGGTATCTACAGCCATAGGATTATCTGCGAGATCCCTTCCACCTATGCATATTATACCGATGTCCTGAACAGCTATGGAGGTATCGGAAACAGAATAAATGGAAATCCAGGTTGAATCATTCACCCAGCCACTTTCCACTGTATCCTGAACCAGAATGTTTTCCAGTGAAACTGCTGTTATAAACGTCAATTCGATGATGGCGTCCACAGCCATGGGTTCGTCAAAAGCAATACTTATCTCCAGGCCTGCTTCCCCGATATGTTCGATTCTGATTTCATGGGTATTGGCACTGATCGCTGTGGGGCTTGGCCTGCGGGTGTCCAGATTGAACAGGGGAGGGGAGGTGTGGACGTCTTGTATATTCCCCGCCAGATCTGTCACGCCTTCAATCTCCAATGCCAGGTCGCTGTACTCTTCATTGTTGTTGACGAGCTGATAGACCGCCCTGAATTGATCCGGACTCAACCACTTACTCAGGCTGTCGTCGAGGAGAAAAGTTTCCTCCCATGAGGGGTGATTGGCAAAGGAAATTCCGGGCATTTCATCGGTATTGCATATTTCGGAGAAAAGGACATCTACAGTCAGATGTTCATTTTCAGTGCTCTCGATATTAATCAGATCCGAGCTTGAATTTACCGAAACCACGTAAGGCTCTCGGGTGTCGAGTTCAAGAATGGGATCGGAAACAAAGGTGTCGTTCCGGTTGCCCGCGAAATCCTCTGCGTCGGTTACGACGATGGAAAGGTCGCTGTATTCTTCACCGTTGTTTACGAGCTCAAAAACGGCCCTGAATTCAGAAGCGGTCATCCA
>SKYC01000111.1 GCA_007128085.1 Saprospiraceae bacterium
GCGACAGCATCGATCTCGGCCCGGGTCAAAATTCGCCGGTAGGCAATCATACTCCCCCTTCCCTCACTGATGATACCCTTTCGCTCTGAAAGAGTCATTTCGGAGGCAGTTAAATCCCCCGCCTCATTCAATCCCAGTGTACCGTCTTTTCCGTGACAAATGACGCAATGAACATTGTACAGTTTCTCACCCATTGCAACCGGCAGTGTTTCCGCCTCATCCCCTTCTTCAGAAACCGAGGGTCCTCCACAGGCAATGATGGTAACAAAAAACAATATTAGAAATGATAGCATCGCCTTCATCTGTTAAAATTTTTACTGAACTGAGGAAAATACATAATTCTCTTTCTGTCGGCAATACAGCTCGCCGTCAACGACTATTACCTCCCGGGGCAAAGTTGAGCATTTTTTTAAAAAAACACCTAACCACCCGCTTAAGTTTAGCAAAAACGCCTACTCTCCGCTCCCATTTTACCTTCACTTTTTCCCCGGAAAAAAACGCTCAATGACTCACTGAAATTCGGCCCTTTTGCAGTGGAAAACCCCTCCATACAGATTTCAAAAAACCACACCATTTATATATAAAAACCCGCTCTTTGTCGCTTCTCTTCCACCGCTCATCCAAAAAGCCAAATATTTTTGGAAACTTTAAAACCATTTTGAGTTTCCTCAGTTATCTTTGCATTCAAAGTTAAGGTATAAAAATCGATGCGGGAAAATATTTTAAGAGAGGCACAAAAGTTTTTTTTCAAAAACGGACTTCGGTCCGCCACCATGGATGATTTGTGCAAAAGTCTGGGCATATCGAAAAAGACCCTGTACCGCCATTTTTCCAACAAAGAAACACTGGTCAGGGAGGTGATGCAGACCTTTATGCAGAAGAACACGCGCATGATCGCTGAGATGATTACAGGAGCTCCCCATGCCATCGCCGGGTTTTTCGAGACGTCTTCGCACGTCTATCAGATCATGAATCGCATTTCACCCGTATTGATTTTTGAAATCAGGAAATACTACCCCTCCATTTGGCACGAGCTTCAAAGTTTCAAGCGCAGCTCCATAGAGAGCATGGCCACAGAGAACCTGAAAAGAGGTGTAGAAGAGGGACTGTACCGTTCCGACATTGACATCGACATGGTCATGAGGTTCTACCTGGCCATTTTACTCAATATGAACGACGAGGAATTGTTTCCGGAGACGCTGAACAATCCCGCTAAAATTTATGAGGCCTTTATCAACTACCACCTCCGGAGCATTGCCACGCCGGAAGGTTACCGACTTTTTACCGAACTCATTGAAGGGGAGACCATCGACCATCAACCATACACTCTAAAACAATTATAAACCAACTATGACTGAGATTCACAAAGAGAGACGCCACCGTTTTACATTCGATTTTTCGTCCACAGTCATAGGTATCGAAAAAAATTAAGCCCATGAAAGTACTTTTATTCACTCTGCCGGCCCTGTTTTTTTGCGCTTCCGTTTTGAGCCAGACCCTCACTATTGAGGAGGCGGTGGACTACGCACTCGAAAACAGTTTTGAATTGCGGCAAACGGAACTGGACGTGGCCGATGCGGACGCACGCATTTCAGAAACACTGTCCACCGGTTTGCCAAAACTGAACGGAAACGTGCGTTACCAGTATTTTCCGGATGTACCCAACTTTCTAATCCCCGCGCAATTTACCGATCCTGCGGCACCTGAGGGCAGTTTTATCGCTTTACCGGCGGGAACCGACCAATCCCTATCGGCCGCTCTGGAGTTGAATGCACTCTTGTTCGACGGCTCCTTTTTTGTAGGCCTTCAGGCCGCCCGGGTTTTTAAAGAACTCACCCAAAAAGAGGGCAACGAGACCCGGCAGGAGGTGAGATGGAATGTAAAAAGGGCTTTTTACAGCGCACTGCTCGCCAGGGACCAGATGACCGAATTGGAAAACAATCTCGAAAACCTGGAAAAACTGCTGAACGAAACCAAAGCCCTGCACCGGGAGGGTTTTGCAGAACTGCTGGACGTCAGGCGGTTGGAACTGAATTACAACAGCCTGAAAAACCAGCAAAACCAGATTGAAAGAACCCGAAATCTGACCGAAAATATTTTGAAGTTTCAAATGGGGTGGCCCATGGACGAACCCATTGAAATCGAAGGAGACCTCAATCAAATGGCCGGGGAATGGATGGTTCGATCTATCGATCTGGAATACAATTACAGCGATCGCCCCGATTACGCGGTCATGGAGGTGACGAGCGAACTGGCAGACCTCAACATAAAGGAAATCCGCATGGGATACCTGCCGAAACTTCACGCCTTTGCCAACCACAATCAAAATTTGCAGCGCAACAAGCTGTTTGACAGCGATGAAATCGGATGGCTGAAAACCACCAGCATTGGCGCGACTCTTTCTATTCCCATTTTTGACGGTCTGGAAAAAAGGTACCGGGGGCAACGGGCGCAAATCAGTAAACTGAAAGTGGAAGAGGGGAAAAATCAACTCAGGCAGGCCATCGATATGGAAGTCCAAAACAATTACATCGAGTATCAAAATGCAGTGAGCAATTTGGAAGAGGCGACGGAAAGAACGGACTTGAGCGAAGAAATTTATCAAACCGTACTCATAAAATACCGCGAGGGCCTGAGTACCAGTTTTGAACTGATACAGGCAGAACAGGACATGTTTGACGCCCGGATCAACCAGCTGAATGCCTTGCACCGCATACTGGAAACCCGGGCAATGGTGGAGAAATCCATGGGCAGATAAGTGCTGAGTTTTTAAGTAAAAAAAGAGGAAAAACCGCGGGAGATGAACAGACAGGCCGGAGGAGTTGATATTGGTTTTTTCAGAAAAAAAATTAAACGAATAAAAAAGTGACTACAAACACACAAGCGATGAATAAACTACTTTTGTTACTGTTTTGCTCTCTATTGATAGCGGGGATTTCATCCTGCGGGCAAAACGAATCAGACGACGAGCAGAAGTCCCTCGAACAAAAAAAGGATGAGCTCCGGGAAAAACGAAAAACACTCAATCAACTGCAGGGGGATATACAGCGGCTCGAAAGTGAAATCGAAGCCCGGGGAAATGACCGCGAACGGGAGAGCAAAGTACTGGTTGAACTGGATACACTCAGAAAACAAGACCTGAAGCACTTCACCGTATTTCAGGGCAATGTGGACACCAGAAACCGGGTGACGGCCTCAGCAGAAGTCAGCGGCAGAATCATTTCCCTGGCAGTTGAAGAGGGTCAGGCCGTGAGAAGTGGGCAGGTGATTGCGCGCCTCGACACGGAGGTCATCGACAAGCAAATGGCAGAGGTGGAAACCACCCTCAGCCTCGCCAAAGATGTGTACGAGCGACAAAAAAGACTGTGGGATCAGAACATTGGCTCGGAGGTGCAATACCTGGAGGCAAAAAACAGTATGGAGCGACTGGAACGCAACCTGGAGGTGTTGCAATCGCAGAAGGCGAGGGCCGTGGTAAGGGCTCCCAAATCGGGCGTACTGGATCAATTGCTTTTGAGAGAGGGGGAATTGGTCTCTCCAGGAGTTCCAATTGGCCTTATCGTGGATACCCAAAACCTCAAATTGTCGGTGGATGTACCCGAAAATTTCCTGGCGAGAATCGACCTGGGCGACGAAGTGGAAATCCACTTTCCCTCGCTGGATGAAACCATCCCCAGCAGAATCAGCCGCATCGGGAGTTCTATAGATCCCGAAAACCGAACATTTCGCGTGGAAGCCAACTTGCCGTCGGGTCACAGCCGAATTATGCCACACCTCATGGCCCGCATGTCAGTGAACGACCGCACGGCCGAAAACACCCTTGTCGTTCCCCTCAATATCGTGCAGTACGAACTGGGCGGCAGGGCCTATGTCTACGTGGCCGAAGATCAGGGAGATTTTTTAAGGGCCAAAAAGAATTATGTGGAAACGGGATTGTCGTACCGTGGACAAATCGAAATCCAAACGGGCCTCCGGGAGGGCGACCTCTTGATTGTCCGGGGGCATCAGGATGTCTCTTCTGATCAAAGGCTCACCCGGGACGAATGAGGGATTGATTTAGGTTCGCATCTGCAATCAAAGGTTCAGTAAAAATTAAAACTATGCAATTAGGGAAAAAATTCAGGGAATTTGGGCTGACTTCACTGGCGGTCGACAATGCCACCACCATCCTGATACTTACATTCATGATATTTTTATTCGGAATCCGCTCCTACCAGGACATTCCGAAGGAGTCTTTTCCGGAGATCCCCTTTCCCGAAATTTTTGTAAATACCGTGTATTTCGGCAACAGCCCGGCCGATATAGAAAACCTGGTAACCATTCCCCTCGAGCGGGAATTGTCCGGTATCTCTGAGATGAGAAATATTTCCTCCAACTCCATTCAGGACTTTTCCATCATCGTCGTAGAATTTGAGGTGGATACCGACCGGGAGGTGGCCATTCGAAAAGTGCGCGACGCCATTGACCGGGCCAAACCGGAATTGCCCGACGACCTGACCGACGATCCGGAAATCATCGACATCAACCTCTCTGAAATTCCCATAATGACCGTCAATATTTCGGGGGATTACACGTCCGGGGAGTTGAAGGTTTTTGCGGAATACCTGGAGGACAAAATCAATTCCCTGAGAGAGATCTCCGATGTCGACATCAAAGGAGATCGGGAACTGGAAGTAAAAGTGGATGTGGATTTGTTCAGAATGCAGTCCGTCCAGGTGAGCTTTACAGATATTGAAAATGCCATACAAGCGGAAAATGTCACCATGTCGGGAGGGGAAATGCTGATCGAAGATTACAGAAGAACCGTCCGGGTGGTGGGTGAATTTGAGTCCATCGAGGAGATTCGCGACATCGTAGTGAAAAGCGAAGAGCAAAAAATTGTTTATCTGCGCGATATCGCAGAAGTCACCCTCGGCTACGAAGATCCCATCAGCATTGCACGGGCAGATAAACTGCCCGTAATTTCTCTGGACGTCATCAA
>SKYC01000266.1 GCA_007128085.1 Saprospiraceae bacterium
AGACCGGTAATTTTTCCGAATCATCGGTTGTTGAGAAAGTATTTTCCATCCCACCAGTTGGTCTCCATTTTGGCCCCCATTTTTTCGTAGAATTTTATTGCGGGCGTATTCCAATCCAGGACCTCCCATTTTATCAATGCGTAACCGTTGCTTTTGCCGTATTCGATCAGTGAATCAAAGAGCATTTTACCCACACCGCTCTGTCTGAATTTTTCCTCCACGACAAAGTCTTCCAACCAGAGCATTTTTCCTTTCCAGGTGGAGAAAGCATCGTAAAAGAGCATCATCCCGATTACCGAATCCCCTTTTTGAGCTACGAGGCATTTAAAAATTCCGTCCTCAAAAGCCGTTTTGTAGATTTCCGGATCAGTGGATACCTCTTGTTCGGCCTTTTCATAAATGGCCAATTCTCGCACAAGCCTGTATATATCTTTTAAGTCTTCTCGGTTTCCCGGGCGGATCATGAGGTCGCGCTGCATCATCTGGTATTATTTTTTTGGTAAATAAATGGTGTCAAATATAATGAAAAATAAAATATGAATAATTCTAAAAAAATATTCCCGGTGCATGGTATTGGTTCGGAAAAATACCTCTATATTTGCGGTCTCGTTTTCGGATGGGTCTGGAAATTGCTCCAAAGCGTTCAATCTCAAGGCAATCTGAAACTTTTTTATAAAATTACATTTATTTAAATATGCCAACAATAAATCAATTGGTTCGGAAAGGCAGGAAAAAAATCCAGGTGAAGAGTAAATCACGTGCTCTGGAGTCCTGTCCGCAACGAAGAGGTGTTTGCACCAGAGTTTATACGACGACTCCCAAGAAGCCTAATTCTGCCCTGCGTAAAGTAGCAAAGGTAAGACTTACAAATGGATTAGAGGTAATCGCCTATATACCCGGTGAGGGGCACAATTTACAGGAGCACTCCATTGTGTTGATTCAGGGAGGTCGTGTGAAGGATCTTCCAGGAGTGAGGTATCGCATTGTTCGCGGTGCACTCGATACAGCGGGAGTTCAGGATAGGAAGCAAAGTCGCTCGAGATACGGAGCCAAAAGACCCAAGTAATTATTGATTTTATTTTAGTGATGCATATTAGCAGATAGATTTACTGGAAACATGAGAAAAAGAAAACCGAAGTTAAAAGAGATTAAGGCCGACCCCAGATACAACGATGTCATGGTGACGCGATTTGTAAACAACCTGATGTTGGAGGGCAAAAAAAGCACAGCTTTTAAAGTGTTTTACGATGCCATGGATATCGTCAAAGAGAGGACCGGTGAGGAGGAGCACGAGATCTGGAAAAAAGGTTTAAACAATGTCATTCCCCAGGTGGAAGTGAGGAGCCGAAGAATCGGTGGAGCTACTTTTCAGATTCCGACCGATATACCGGCCAACAGAAAAATTTCCATCGGTATGAAATGGATGATCAAATTTGCCAGACAGCGCGGTGGAAAAGGAATGGCTGAAAAACTCGCCAATGAAGTTATGGCAGCCAGTAAAGGCGAAGGTGCCGCAGTGAAGAAAAAAGAAGATACACACAAAATGGCAGAGTCCAACAGGGCATTTGCACATTTTAGAGTATAATCCTATAATCATAAATATTTTATTTAGTAATGTCCAAAGATTTAACCAAAACGCGAAATATCGGAATTGCCGCGCATATCGATGCGGGTAAGACCACTACTACTGAGAGAATCCTTTTTTACACCGGTTTGAGTCATAAAATTGGTGAGGTGCACGATGGTGCAGCTACCATGGACTGGATGGAACAGGAGCAGGAAAGGGGAATTACCATTACCTCTGCCGCTACCAAAACCACCTGGAAATGGAAAGAAGATGATTATGTAGTAAACATTATAGATACGCCCGGTCACGTTGATTTTACCGTTGAGGTGGAGCGCTCCCTGAGAGTACTTGACGGGGTTGTGGCGTTGTTTTGTGCGGTTAGTGGTGTGGAACCTCAGTCTGAAACTGTTTGGAGACAGGCTGACAGATACAAAGTTCCCCGTCTTGGATTTGTAAATAAAATGGATCGTTCCGGAGCAGATTTCTTTGAGGTGGTCAGACAGGTGAAGGAGATGCTGGGTGCAAATGCTGTGCCTATGCAGGTGCCCATTGGCGCTGAAGATTCTTTCCGCGGAGTGGTCGATTTGATTACGAACAAAGCCATTATCTGGAATGATGAGGATATGGGAATGACTTTCGAGACCATCGAAATTCCAGAGGATCTTAAGGACACCGTAATTGAATACAGAGAAAAGCTTTTGGAAAGTGTCGCTGAATACGACGAGAGCCTCATGGAGAAATTCTTTGAGGATCCCGATTCAATTACACCCGACGAAATTAGAGCAGCCATTCGCGCTGCAGTTATTGATATGAGTATCACGCCCATGTTCTGTGGTTCTGCCTTTAAAAATAAAGGTGTACAGGCCGTGTTGGATGCGGTGTGTTCTTTCTTACCCTCTCCACTGGATGTGGAAGCGGTTACGGGAATTCACCCGGATACTGAGGAGGAAATCAGAAGGAAACCTTCCAATGATGAGCCCTTTTGTGCCCTGGCCTTTAAAATCGCTACAGACCCCTTCGTTGGGCGATTGGCATTTTTTAGAGTCTACTCGGGAACTTTAGATGCGGGTTCGTATGTTAAAAACACTCGCTCTGATAAAAAGGAGAGAATATCGCGATTGTACCAGATGCACTCCAACAAGCAAAATGCCATCGACAGAGTCGAGGCAGGAGATATTGCCGCAGCGGTGGGTTTTAAAGACCTCAAAACCGGCGATACCATTTGCGATCTGGATCATCCGATTGTATTGGAAAACATCACCTTTCCCGATCCGGTTATCGGTTTGGCCGTGGAGCCAAAAACGCAACAGGATCTTGAAAAACTGGGTATGGGATTGGCCAAACTGGCTGAAGAGGATCCCACTTTCCGGGTTAAATACGATGAAGAAACCAATCAGACCGTGATCAGTGGAATGGGTGAGTTGCACCTGGAGATCATCGTTGACAGATTGAGGAGAGAGTTTAAAGTGGAAATCAACCAGGGAGCACCTCAGGTAAATTACAAAGAGGCACTTACCAAGACGGTTTCTCACAGAGAAAAATTGAAGAAACAAACCGGTGGTGCCGGTCTGTTTGCCGACATGGAGTTTGAACTGGGCCCCGCTGACGAAGAGTTTCTCGAAAGTGAGGAGTTTAAAGCGGGCAAGGTCAAATTGCAGTTTGTAAATGATATCGTTGGAGGATCTATTCCAAGAGAATTAATCCCACCTTGTCAGAAAGGGTTTTTAGAGATGATGGACAACGGGATTCTGGCAGGTTTTAACATCGACAGCATGAAAGTGCGGCTTTACGATGGATCTACCCACCAGGTGGATTCGAAGCCCATCGCATTCGAACTTGCAGCAAAAGAGGGTTTTAGGGTCGCAGCCAAAAAGGCGGGACCGGTCCTTCTCGAGCCCATTATGAAATTGGAAGTGACTACGCCCGATGAGTATACGGGTAGTGTGATTGGTGACCTCAACAGAAGAAGAGGTTTGATCAAAGGACAGGAAATGAAGAGCAATGCTGTGGTCGTTAAGGCGCAGGTACCATTGAGTGAAATGTTTGGATATGTGACTCAATTGAGAACCATTACGTCCGGTAGAGCAGCCTCTTCTATGGAATTTTCACATTACGCTCCGGCACCTTCGGGCATTGCCGATGAAATTATTGAAAAAGCACAGGGAAAAGTGAGTGCCGGATAAGGCATTGACCCCCTTTTGTAAAATAAATTTTTTTTATTCTCAAAATAGGCTATGAATCAGAAAATCAGAATCAAGCTCCGGTCTTATGACCACAATTTGGTAGATAAGTCTACGGAGAAGATTGTAAAGACAGTACGCAACAGCGGAGCCGTTGTTGCGGGTCCGATTCCGCTGCCCACCGAGAAAGAAATCTTCACCGTGTTGCGTTCGCCACACGTCAATAAGAAATCTCGAGAGCAGTTTCAAATCAGGACCCACAAAAGACTTATCGAGATTTATACCCCTACCCCCAAGACCGTAGATGCACTCTCTAAACTGGAGTTGCCGAGCGGGGTAGATATTCAGGTTAAATTGACGTAAGAATTAATTACCGTTTTTGTACACGGCTTCATATAGTGAAGCCCTGAATTGATTGAGAATTGTATGGTAATAGTGGAGCATGTGCTTCAGCTGTCATAGTACATTCGTATTTTTAACAATTTAAAATTTTGCCAAAAGTGAACGGATTAATTGGACGCAAAATAGGTATGACAAGTATTTTTAATGAGTTTGGCCAAAATGTTGCATGTACTGTAATTGAAGCCGGACCCAATGTCGTTTCTCAAATTAAAAGTGAGGACATGGATGGCTATAGTGCCTTTCAACTCGCTTTTGGAAAAGCGAAAGCTAAAAATACTTCTAATGGGCTAAAAGGGCATTTGGACAAAGCAAGTACCGGCCCTAAACAGATGATTAGAGAATTCAGAGACTTTAATCTCGATAAATCTCTCGGAGATGAAGTTAGAGTTGAAGAAGTCTTCAATGAAGGCGATAAAGTGAATGCCATCGGAGTTTCGAAAGGAAAGGGATTTCAGGGTGTCGTAAAAAGACACGGTTTTCGCGGTGTAGGTGATGCGACCCACGGTCAGCACAACAGACAGCGTCACCCGGGTTCAATTGGTGCCGGATCAGATCCCTCCAAGGTTTTTAAAGGTATGCGTATGGCCGGTAGAACCGGTGGCGATCGCGTAAAGGTTAAAAACCTGAGGATTGTGAAGATATTGCCCGAGAAAAACCTCCTTTTAATTAAAGGTGCGATTCCCGGACACAGAGGCGGTTATATCTTAATTGAAAAATAAGGTAGATTAAAATTCAATATTGTAATAAACTTGTGGCCGGTACAATCCCGGATCGCTTGAAAAAAAAGTAAACGATGAAGCTTGAAGTTCTTGATATAAATGGAAAATCAACCGGCAGAAGTGTCGAACTGCCCGAATATGTGTTTGGGTTGGAGCCGAACGATCATGTAGTCTATCTGGCAGTTAAGGCAGCAAATGCCAATAAGCGCCAGGGTACGCATGCGACCAAGGAGAGAAATGCGGTGAAGGGTTCTACCAGGAAGATTAAAAAGCAGAAGGGAACGGGAACGGCCAGAGCCGGAGATATCAAAAACCCTTTGTTTAGAGGAGGTGGTAATATTTTTGGACCCCAGCCGAGAAATTACACCCAACACATCAACAAAAAGACACGCAGACTTGCGAGAAATACTGTGCTTTCAGCCAAGGCCGCAAACAACAAAATCATCGTGCTCGAGAATGTCAGTTACGAACAACCGAGTACTTCGCAGTTTGCTGAGATGTTGAGAGCTCTGAATGTGGGAGACGTCAAATCCCTCTTTTTGGTGGGAGAAAATGACAAGAACTTGTACCTGAGCAGCAGGAATATACCCAAGATCAAGATGTCGAACATCAAGGATGTCAATACCCTGGATGTGCTGGATGCCAATACTTTGGTAATGACTGAGGATTGTTTTGAATTAATGAAAGAAACTGTTTAATAACTTAGAGATTGAACCATGTCAAAGCGAGTACTAATAAAGCCAATAATTTCAGAGAAATCTGAAATGCTGACGGAAAAAGAAAACAAGTATTCCTTTATCGTAGATAAGAAAGCTACAAAAAAGGAAATCAAAAGAGCCATTGAGGAGATGTACGAAATCAAAGTGGAAAATGTAAATACGCTTATCGTTCCCTCAAAAAGTAAAAACAGAAATACCAAAAGAGGTCTGGTTATCGGGAGAATTCCCGCCTATAAAAAGGCCGTCATCACAGTTTCAGATGGCGAAATCATTGACTTTTTTGGTGAAGTTTAATTTATTGAAAGTAAAATTTATCAGCGATGCCAGTTAAAAAATACAACCCCTTAACTCCGGGGCTTAGAACCAGGATGAGTCTCGACTATTCAGAGCTCACCACCGACAGGCCTGAAAAAAGCCTTATCGCTCCTAAGAAGAGTACCGGTGGAAGGAGTAAAGAAGGTAAAATGACCGTTCGCCAAAGAGGGGGTGGTCACAAAAGACGGTATAGAATCATTGACTTTAAACGCAACAAAGACGGCGTACCGGGTACCATTAAAACCATTGAGTACGATCCGAATCGAAGCGCATTTATTGCACTGGTTTTTTACGCGGATGGGGAAAAGAGATACATCATTGCTCCCAACGGATTGAAGGTAGAGGATAAGATATTGTCCGGACCGGGTTCGCCTCCGGATAATGGAAACACACTGCCTCTTAAGGAAATACCCCTCGGTTCAATGATTCACGCGATTGAATTGACTCCCGGAAAGGGCGCTGCTCTCGGCAGAAGTGCCGGTACCTATGGCCAGCTCATGGGTAGAGAAGGTAGGTTCGCTACAGTTAAACTCCCCTCGGGTGAGGTGAGAAAAATATTGTTGACCTGTCGTGCGACATTGGGGACGACCTCCAATCCGGACCACAATCAACAGGTGATGGGTAAAGCGGGTAGAAACCGTTGGAAGGGTAGAAGACCCAGAGTGAGAGGAGTTGTGATGAATCCGGTCGATCACCCGATGGGTGGTGGTGAAGGTCGGGCTTCCGGTGGACATCCTAGATCCAGAAAAGGATTACCGGCCAAAGGATTCAAGACAAGAGACCCGAAAAAGGCATCGTCTAAGCTCATTGTGGCAAAGAGAAAGAAACGTTCTAAAAAATAATCGATAAAGTTATAAGCAATGGCAAGATCTATTAAAAAGGGACCATACGTTTTTCACAAACTACTTAACAAAGTAGAAAAGGCGCAGGCCAGTAGTAAGAAATCTGTGATTAAAACATGGTCCAGAGCATCCATGATTATTCCCGATATGGTGGGATTGACCATAGCTGTTCACAATGGAAAAACTTTTATTCCGGTGTACATAACAGAGAATATGGTGGGACACAAACTGGGAGAGTTCGCCTCGACCAGGAACTTTAGAGGTCACGCCGGAAATAGAAAGAAATAATTTAATTAACATCAAATAACCGACATCAATGGAAGCTATAGCTAAATTGAGGAATTGCGGAATGTCAGCCAGAAAAATGAGACTTGTGGCTGATCAGGTAAGGAATAAAAATGTTGACAAAGCATTGGATATCCTTCGCTTCTCAAAAAAAGAAGCCGGATCCCATATCGAGAAAACATTGCTTTCCGCCATCGCCAACTGGGAACAGAAATTGGATATGATGGAGAATGCTGACGATTATGACCTGATCATTAAGCGAATACTGGTCGACGACGCACCTCAATTGAAGAGAATCAGACCAGTGCCGCACGGAAGAGCTCACAGAATCAGAAAGAGGTTTTGTCACCTCACAATTGTGGTTGAAAATAAAATCGCCCTTCCGGAAGCCGAAATCGAAGAACCGATTGAGGAGGTAGAGATGGAAGAAGAGTATCAGGAAGAAGAAATTGAAAACAAAGAATAAAAATAATATTTAATCCAATGGGTCAAAAAACTAATCCAATAGGAAATCGCCTGGGAATCATCAGAGGATGGGACTCTAACTGGTTCGGTACTCACGATTATGCCGATAAGGTGATTGAAGATGAAAAGATCAGAACCTACCTGTCTGCACGAATTCAAAAAGGTGGACTCGCCAGAATTATCATTGAGCGAACACTCAAGAGAATTACGGTGACCATTCACACCTCCAGACCGGGTATAATTATCGGTAAAGGTGGTTCAGAGGTCGACCTGATCAAGGAAGAGTTGAAAAAACTCACCGGAAAAGACGTGCAGATCAATATCGTTGAAATCAGGAAGCCCGAATTGGATGCGACCATCGTGGCTGAAAGTATCGCCAAGCAAATTGAAGCCAGAATCAATTACAGAAGAGCTTCAAAAATGGCCATTCAATCGACCATGAGAGGAGGTGCCGAAGGAGTTAAAATCAGAGTGGCCGGTCGTTTGAACGGTGCTGAAATGGCGAGAACGGAAGAGTACAAAGAAGGACGTATTCCGCTGCATACCTTCCGGGCCGACATCGATTACGCATTGGAAGAAGCCAATACTGTTTACGGAAAGATTGGCGTAAAGGTTTGGATTTGCAAAGGAGAGGTGTTTGGAAAAAGAGATCTTTCTCCTCACATCGGGGTAGATCAAAAACCGAAAAGAGGTGGTGGCCGAAGAGGCGGAGGTAGAAGAGATGGCGACCAAAGAGGGAAGAGAAGATAATTTTCAAATTGGAGAATATTTAAACCGTTTTTTTAGCGGTTGTTTTGGATGAAAAAACTTACCTTTGCGACTCTTTTTGAAAGAGCTCGTGTAAAGGAGATAAAAATAACGAAAAATGTTACAGCCAAAAAGGACGAAATACAGAAAGCAGCAAAAGGGAAGGGTTAAAGGGATTGCCCACAGAGGCAGTTCGATCTCCTTTGGCTCGTATGGATTGAAAAGTCTGGACTCTGCTCGTATTACCAATCGACAGATTGAGTCTGCCAGGATCGCATTGACCCGTTTTATGAAAAGGGAAGGTAAAGTGTGGATTCGTATTTTTCCGGACAAACCCATTACCAAAAAGCCTCAAGAGGTGCGTATGGGTAAGGGTAAAGGACCTCTGGATCACTACGTGGCCATTGTTAAACCCGGGAGAATTATCTTTGAAATGGATGGTATACCCAGAGAAACTGCTAAGGAAGCCCTTAGGCTGGCCGCCCAGAAATTGCCGGTGAGAACCAAGTTTGTGATCAGACCGGATTTTGTAGAATAAATTGTTAGTTAGAGTTAAAGCTTCGGCATTATGGCAACAAAAAAATATTTGGAAATTCAGGAGTTCAACGACGACGAACTGAAGAACGAACTGAAAGAAACGGAAGAACAGTACCTCAAACTCAAGTTCGACCACTCTGTAAAGGGTGTCGATAATCCCCTGCTATTGAGGGATATGAGAAGAGATATTGCGCGAATTAATACAGAGATAAGAAGAAGAGAGTTGAATAATATGCCGGAAGAAGAGTTGGCTTCAAGAGCCAAAATCCGGTCGAGAAGGAGAAAAAAATAATCTTATTACCATTGATATTGTAGATATGACTGAAAGAAAAAACAGAAAAACGCGTGTGGGAGTGGTTTCCAGTAATGGCATGGATAAAAGCATTGCTGTTTTGGTGGAGCGAAGATTGCAACATCCCATGTATGGTAAATTTGTGAAAAAATCCAAAAAATTTATCGCACACGACGAAGAAAACCAATGTCAGGTGGGAGATAAAGTGAAAATTATGGAGACCAGACCACTCAGTAAAATGAAAAAGTGGAGATTGGTTGAAATACTGGAAAAAGCTAAGTAATTTTTGTTTCGGGATAAGTAAAATTTATAACCATGATACAGCAGGAGAGTCGGCTAAATGTTGCCGATAACAGCGGTGCTAAAGAAGTACTTTGCATTAAAGTCCTCGGAGGGTCGAAAAGGAGATACGCCTCTATAGGCGACGAAATCGTCGTCTCAGTGAAGTTCTCTACCCCCGGTGGTGTGAAAAAAGGTACTGTAAGTAAAGCAGTTATTGTACGTACCAAAAAAGAAATCAGACGCAAAGACGGATCTTATATCCGCTTTGATGACAACGCTGTAGTATTGTTGAATGCAACCGGCGAACCCAGAGGTACCCGTATTTTTGGCCCCGTTGCAAGAGAACTCAGAGAAAGAGATTACATGAGAATTGTTTCACTTGCACCTGAAGTGCTTTAAATCATCCAACAATGAGCAAGAAAAAAATCAACCGGTTTCAAGAGAAACCAAAAATAAAAAAAGGTGATAAAGTATTTGTCATCAGGGGCAGCTATAAAAACCGGGAAAAAGTAAGGACCGTTCTGGAAGTGTTTCCCGAAAAAAACAGAGTGATTGTGGAAGATGTGAATATTGTAAAAAAACACATTAAACCCACCAATGAAAGTCCGGGTGGAATAAAGGAAAAAGCCGCTCCCATCGATATGTCGAATGTGATGCTGGTCGACCCGAAAACAGGTGAACCGACCCGCGTGGGGAGAAGACTTGAAAACGGTAAGATTGTGCGATACGCAAAAAAATCCGGTGAAATTATAAATTGATAGGACTGTCTGTGATTGTGTGTTTAAATGAAGGACAAAAAGAGTTGACTTTTAATTTCACATCAGCAGTTTTACAAAAGGAATTAAATTTAGAAAAATGAAATACATACCGAACCTTAGGAATAAATACAATGAGGAAATTGTTCCTAAACTCATGGAACAGTTTAACTACGATTCCCCAATGGAGGTTCCAAAATTGGTAAAAATTGCCATTAACCAGGGTTTGGGGGATGCCACTCAGGATAAGAAGATTGTCGATACGGCTTTATCTGACATAGGCGTTGTTGCCGGACAGAAAGGAGTCGTGACGAAAGCTAAGAAATCGGTGTCTAACTTTAAACTCCGGGAGGGAATGCCCATCGGTGTAAAGGTGACCCTGAGAAAGAACAGAATGTACGAATTCCTGGAGCGACTCATCGCGGTTTCACTACCGCGTGTTCGAGATTTTCGGGGGATCAGCGATAAGAGTTTTGACGGTCGGGGCAACTATACACTCGGTGTTACAGAACACATTATATTTCCCGAGATCGATATGGACAAAGTGAGCCGTATTCACGGTATGGACATAAGTTTTGTAACTACTGCCAATACAGATGCAGAAGCACTGGCATTGCTGAAAGAATTCGGTATGCCATTTAAGAATCAGAGAAAATAAATTTAAGTAAGTAAATATCAACCTTTAACAATGGCCAGAAAATCATTAATCGCCAGAGAGAATAAAAGAGCTCGACTTGTTGCAAAATACGCCGACCTGAGGAAAAAGCTCAAAGAAGAGGGCAAATGGGAAGAATTGGATAAATTGCCCAGAGACTCTTCTGCGGTCCGATTGCACAACCGCTGCAGATTGACCGGAAGACCCAAGGGATACATGAGGAAATTCGGTCTGTGTAGAGTGAAATTCAGAGAAATGGCACTCGAAGGTAAAATACCCGGTGTTACAAAAGCGAGCTGGTAAACTATAAAATTTAAAAAATCATGACGCATTCAGATCCTATAGCTGACTATCTAACTCGTATTAGAAATGCCCAGATGGCAGGTCACAGAATGGTGGAAATTCCGCTTTCAGGAATAAAAAAGACGATTACCGAAATTCTGTATGACCACGGTTATATTTTTAGATACAAAGTCGAAGAAGACAATGGACCGCAGGGAATCATTAAAATTGCATTGAAGTACGACAGGGAATCTAAAGAACCGGCCATCAGAGAATTGGGGCGCCTGAGTAAACCCGGTCTGAGAAAATACGCCAAAGTTGATGAAATACCCAGAATCATCAATGGACTGGGAATTTGTCTGGTCTCAACCTCTCAAGGGGTGATGACAGATAAAGAAGCCAGAGCGAAAAAATTAGGTGGAGAACTCGTTTGTTACGTATATTAAATTTTTTGAATTATGTCTAGAATAGGAAATGCTGTAATTGCGCTGCCGGAAAAAGTAGAGGCTTCTGTTTCCAAGGGAAATGAGATGAAAGTGAAAGGCCCTAAAGGTGAACTCACCAGACAGCTGAGCCCGGAACTCGATATCAAAATCGAGGACGGAGAGATCAGTGTCTCCAGACCTACTGAGCAAAAGCGCCACAAGTCGATTCACGGACTGACCCGTTCGCTGATAAACAATATGGTTATCGGTGTCTCAGAGGGGTTTGTTAAAGAACTCGAATTGGTGGGAGTGGGGTACAGGGTAAACAATACGGGAAATTTAATAGAATTGACTGTGGGGTACTCACACCCCGTGTTTTTCTATGTTCCCGACGAGATCAATGTCTCCACGGAAACACTAAAGGGAAAAACACCCAAGATCAAACTGGAAGGCTCAAACAACGAAATGCTCGGATTGGTAGCCAATAAAATCAGATCCTTCAGAAAACCAGAACCATACAAAGGGAAGGGAATTAGGATCACCGGTGAGCACGTTAGAAGAAAAGCAGGAAAAACTGCTGCAAAATAAATTTGAAACGATATACCTTTTTAATTGACTGTATATTGTTGAGTGAAAGGAATTAAATCTGACATCAATGAAAGTGAATAGAAGAAAGAGAATTAAATACCGCGTTCGGAAAAAAATTTCCGGTACGCCAGAACTTCCGAGACTCTCAGTTTACCGCAGTAACCTGGAAGTATACTGCCAGTTGATAGATGATGTCAATGGCGTTACACTGGCACATGCCTCTTCCATTGAGGATACCATTCCCTCCGATATCAGTAAAATTGAAAAATCCAAAGAGGTGGGTAAACTCATGGCCGAAAGAGTTAAAAAACTGGGAATGGAACAAGTCGTTTTCGACCGGGGAGGTTACCGATACCACGGTAGGGTCAAAGCTCTGGCAGATGGTGCCCGTGAAGGAGGCCTAAATTTTTAAAATATAATTATCCAGTATAATGAAAGATAAAAAGAAAAGAGTAAAACCCGCAGAAACAGACTTGCAAGATAAGGTCGTTTCCGTTAACAGAGTTTCCAAAGTTACCAAAGGTGGTCGGACTTTTAGCTTCGCTGCTGTGGTCGTTGTCGGTGATGGAAAGGGTACAGTCGGTCATGGACTGGGAAAAGCCAGAGAGGTGTCAAGTGCCATTGCTAAAGGCATTGACGACGCCAAGAAAAATCTGGTGAAATTTCCAATGATCAATGGTACCATACCTCACGAACAAAGAGGAAAATTCGGAGCGGGAAAAGTGTATATCAAACCGGCATCGGATGGTACGGGTGTAATTGCAGGAGGGGGTATGAGAGCCGTTCTCGAGACAGCAGGTGTTCAAAATGTACTGGCCAAGTCTCTCGGTTCATCCAACCCACACAACGTGGTGAAAGCGACTATTGATGCATTGACCAAGTTGAGAGCACCTCATACAATTTCTAAAACGAGAAGTATTCCGATTAAAAAAGTTTTTAACGGGTAATATCTGCTCCTAAAGATACTATAGACATGGATAAAGTGAAAATAACGCAGGTGAAGAGTTCGATTGACAGACCCTTGAGACAAAAGAGAACCCTCGTGGCATTGGGTCTCGGAAGAATCAATAAGTCCAGTCAACACAATCTAACCCCTCAGATTAAAGGGATGATTGGAAAAGTCTCACACCTGGTCACAGTCGAAGAAGTAAAATAATATAACAACATTAAATTTAGTTGTCATGGAATTGCACAACCTAAGGCCTGCAGAAGGCTCTAATAAGAAAAGAAAAATTGTCGGAAGAGGCCATCCTTCCGGTAGAGGAAGATCTTCTACCAGAGGAACTAAGGGTGCTAAATCCAGATCCGGCTTTAAGAATAAGAGAAACTTTGAAGGTGGTCAAACCCCCCTGCAAATGAGGTTGCCTAAGTTTGGGTTTAAAAGTCCCAACCGACTGGAATACTTTCCTGTAAATCTCGATCTGCTCCAACACTTTTCCGAAAAATTCGATACTTCGGATATTAGTTGTGAACTTTTGGTTCAGCACAGAGTGGTGAAAAAATCCCATAAAATTAAGGTCTTGGGAAGAGGTGAACTGAAGTCGAAAGTCAATGTGACTGTGCACGCTATCTCGGATGCGGCAAAAAAACATATTGAGGAAAAAGGAGGCAGTGTAACGCTGCTTTAAATTTATTTGGACCCAAGGGTTCTTGACCTTTAAATTTACTGACAGGCACAGAGGAATTGCTTTTAATTTCGCGTCGGCAGCCAAAAGTACAGTAAAAATTATATCAGATGAAAAGAATAATAGAGACTCTTCAGAATATCTGGAAAATTCCGGAACTTAGAAAAAGAATCATTTTTACGCTGGGTTTATTGGCGGTGTTCCGTTTTGGATCGTACGTAGTACTTCCAGGTGTTATGCCGGATGTTCTCGCCGCTGCCACCGCAGAGCGTTCCGCTCACGATATTTTAGGCTTGATCAATATATTCACCGGTGGGGCGTTTAACAATGCCGCTGTCTTTGCCTTGGGTATTATGCCTTATATTACCGCTGCCATTATTGTGCAGCTGCTCGGATTTGCTGTGCCTTACTTTCAGCGACTTCAACAAAGAGAAGGGGAAAGTGGTAGAAAAAAAATTACTCAGATTACCCGTTTGCTCACAGTGGCGATTACCCTCGTTCAGGGGGGTGGGTATTTGAGCCTTATCGCCTCCTTTGGAGCCATTGATCCAAATGTTCCGCCGGGCTTGTTCTGGGTGTCCAATATAATTATACTATCGACCGGTACCACCTTCGCTATGTGGCTGGGTGAAAGAATTACCGACCGGGGTGTGGGTAACGGTATCTCCCTTTTGATTACCATCGGTATCATCGCCATGCTGCCTCAGGCATTTGCATTTGAGGTTGTCTCTCAGGTCGAAACCAGTGGTTTCTTCATTCTGGTCCTTGAGTTGGCTGCCCTTTTTATGGTGGTTATGGTTACGGTGCTTATCGTACAGGGTGTAAGGAAAATACCCATACAGTTCGCAAAGCGAATGATTGGAAGAGGCGATGCCAATATGCCGGTGAGTGGTGCTAGAGATTATATCCCTCTCAAAGTCAATGCTTCGGGAGTAATGCCTATCATCTTTGCACAGGCACTTATGTTTCTCCCTATGACGGTGGCGCAATACGCTACCACGGATGAGGGTGAGATGGCTACAGGTGGAATTTTAAGAGAGCTGAACGATCCGTTTTCTCTGCTGTATTCTATTATTTACTTCGTACTTGTGGTACTGTTTACCTACGTGTATACCGCACTAATTGTAAACCCGAAGCAATACGCCGAATATCTGAAAAGACAAAACGCTTTTATTCCCGGAATTAAGCCCGGTAAAGCCACAGAGGATTTTATAGATTCTATTACCACCAGAGTGACACTTCCGGGATCTATTTTCCTGGGTATCATTGCCATTTTACCGGCAGTGGCTGTTGCATTCGGTGTCAATCCCTCCTTTGCACTATTCTTCGGAGGTACTTCATTGCTGATTCTCGTAGCCGTGGTTTTGGATACGCTTCAGCAAATTGAGAGTTACCTGTTGATGAGAAAATACGATGGTCTGGTTAAATCCGGCAGAATTAAGGGGAGAAGTTCAGGTATGCAGATTGGTGCCAGCATGTAAGAGAATTCAATGTATGCTTTTTAAAAGTCGGATTCGGGGAAAGGAAGAATACCAAATCAATTATCTGAAAGAGAATTGCATGTTGGTTTCGGAAACCCTCGCCCTGGTGGCCGCCAATATCAAAGCCGGTATAACGGGACTTGAGTTGGATGAAATGGCCGAAGAATTTATAAGGAGCAAAGGATCGGTTCCCGGTTTCAAAGGCCTGTACGGTTTTCCTGCAACCCTGTGTATCTCTCCAAACGAGGAAGTGGTTCACGGAATCCCCAACAATCAACCTTTTCGAGAAGGAGATATTATATCCATTGACTGTGGAGTGATTAACAATGGATTTTACGGTGATGCAGCCTATACTTTCGCTATTCCTCCGCTTAAACCCGGAGTGGAAAAATTGCTGAAGGTGACCAAAGAAGCACTGTACCTCGGAATTGAAATGGCCAAACCGGGCAAGCGAACAGGCGATATCGGTTTTGCCATCCAGCATCATTGCGAACGACTCAATAAATTTTCAGTGGTTCGCGAACTGGTGGGACACGGCTTGGGAGAGAAGTTACACGAACCACCCGAAATTCCCAATTTTGGTAAAAGGGGCAAAGGACCAAAACTGGTGGAAAATCTGGTGATTGCCATTGAACCCATGGTCAATATGGGGCGAAAAGAAATAAAGCAAATGCCCGACGGGTGGACCGTATTGACGCGGGACGGTTCCTACAGTGCCCATTTTGAGCACTCTGTAGTTGTGAGATCCGGTGGGGCAGAATTGCTGAGTAATCACGAGATAATCGAAGAAAGTATAAAAAATAATCCATTTCTTGCGTTAGTTTAAAAAAATAATGCGATATTTGCAGTCCGAAATTTTGATATGGCCAAACAGGAAGTAATAAAACAAGACGGATTAATTGAAGAAGCCTTATCCAACGCGATGTTCAGAGTAAGGCTCGAAAACGATCACGAGATCATAGCGACCATCTCGGGTAAAATGCGGATGAATTACATTCGGATTTTGCCGGGAGATAAAGTGGCTGTGGAGATGTCTCCTTATGATCTCACACGGGGAAGGATTACCTATAGATATAAATAAATTTATAATCACAACTTTAAGTTGATACATCATGAAAGTTCGCGCATCTGTAAAGAAGAGATCTACTGATTGCAAGATCATTAGAAGAAAGGGAAAGGTTTACATCATCAACAAGAAAAACCCCAAGTTCAAGCAACGACAGGGTTGATCATACAATAATACAATAGAATTATGGCTCGAATAGTTGGAGTAGATTTACCGAGAAATAAACGGGGCGTCATCGCCCTGACTTACGTTTATGGAATAGGGAATTCACAAGCAGTCAAAATACTGGATTCCTGTGAGATCAGCCACGACCTGAAGGTCGAAGAGTGGACTGATGATCACATTCGTACCATAGCCGCTAAAATTCAGGACGAATTGACGGTGGAAGGGGAGTTGAGAGGGGAAATGCAGATGAATATCAAACGCTTGATGGACATTGCTTCTTATCGCGGCTTGCGACACAGAAAGGGTTTGCCCGTCCGTGGACAGAGAACCAAAACGAATGCCAGAACGCGTAAG
>SKYC01000183.1 GCA_007128085.1 Saprospiraceae bacterium
TACCTGATTTCATTTCAAAAAATCTAATCAATGAGTGCCCTCCGAAAACCCTTTTGTCATGAAAATTAGCGAAAAATTCAAGATCAAAAAGGAAGGTGAAATTTTCCGCAGGTGTAGCCATGGTTAATGAAGGGTCTGTTGAGGAATAGGTACATTGAGGATAGTTTTTACCTATTGCCGAAGATATTGTATGTTTTAGCAATTTGTAATAGAAACGGGGGGGGGGGTGGACACATCAATCCTTAAAATTTACTTTTGAATTGACATTTATTGTGACTTTTTTAATTTCTTATGTTTCTTCCTTTCTTTTTTGCTTTTGTTTCTCCAAATTTAATTGGAGTTGACTACGACAATTCCGATGAGGGACAAGTCTCCCAATTATATTGGGAAAGCCAACTAACACCAAATAAAAGCCAGAGAGCTTGTTTATGAGGTGGTAAAAGCTGCGCGTTTCTCCGGCGGACTAACTGACAATCAGAAATAAAAATACCGCAGCAGTCGTTTGATTGGATAGGCAATACGCAAAATGGTTTCAAGAGGGTCTACCGAACAAAATGCAAGCAAAAATTACAAAAATTCTCATCGCGCTTTCCTCTGCACTACTTCTATTGGTATTGCTCGCCTATCTGTACCTGCATTTTCAACGCGACAACATCAAGCAATCCATTTCAACGGCGGTAAATGAGCAGATCGACACCCACTTTACCCACGGAGATTTTGAACTTTCACTGATTTCTCAGTTCCCCTTTGTCAGGGCGAGACTGAAGGATGTCTACCTCAGAGGCAGGGATGGGTTGCCTTTCATTTACGCAGAAAAGTTAGACCTGAGGTTGGATTTGCGCGCCCTCATGCGCCGCGAGTACGAATTAAAGAGCGTAGAATTGAGCGGTGGAAATATATACATCATAGAGCAAGAAGACGGGAGTTTTAATTACGATATCTTTGGTGAAAGCGATGGACAGGATCACAGTGACTTGAATCTACTGCTCCGGAAACTGGAATTGGAAGACATGGAAGTGGTGATCGATCTGAAGCGCAGTCAGCAGGTGTACAAAACCTATCTCCCCGCTCTGAGTTTGAGCGGCGGAATTGCTTCGGGCCTCCTGAAACTCGATGTCGAGGGTTCTCTGGTCGCGGATTACCTCAAAATATCGGGACGGAATTTTATGAAAAACAAAGAGGTCGGCCTCACTGGTCAAGTTCATTACGACTTAAACTCTGATCAGCTGGAAATTCCCGACCTACAATGGAAGTGCGATGAAGCAACCGGCCGCGCCGAGGGATGGTTCAACGGCAACAACCGTCAGTACCGATTCTCGGGAGAGCTTTTCCCCACCCGGGTCAACACCCTAATGGATATGCTGCCCCAAGACCTCAGTCAACAACCGTACATTCAGAATGCTGCGGGAATTGCGGATGCTCGTTTTTCAGTGAGCAGGGAGGAGAATCATCTGGAACCACCTACCGTGAATCTCGAGATCCATTTGAAGAGAGGCCGATTGATGGCGGGGTCTTCTACGTCCATCGAAGAGATCAACGGTCGGTTTTTACTCGTGCAGTCCCCCACTTCCACCATTCGATTCAGCATTCCTCATTTAACAGCCGAAGTCGATGGGAGTCCGCTTACGACAGTGGGTGAAATGGAGGACTGGGGAAAGGGGGGGTTCTCCTTTAAAACCAATGGTTTGATTCCCATTCCTCAACTCAATCAATTTCTGCATTCCGACACCGCGTTTCATTTTCGCGAGGGTTTTCTCCATTTGGAGGATATGAACATCCGTGGAAAAATCAAAGAGGAAAACAAAATAGAAGAATTGGTTCTCGACGGCCGTTTCAGATTTTCGGACTGTTCCTTTTTGTGGAACGATCACCCCATGACAGTGATTTCCGGCCGGGGTCAATTCATTCCCGATGAAAATACGACTTTGGAGGACGTGCAATTCGAGGCCTTTGGGTCTTCCGGCAAACTCAGCCTGTTTGGGCCCGATCCCGCCTTTTTATTCAATAAAAAAACCAGGGGGGATAGCGATGAAAAAATCGATCTGAACGTAAGGGGCAATTTGGTGGAATTGACGGAGATTGTAGCCTTTTTTCAAAAAGAAGAGCAGGAAAAAGCCCCTTCTGAAAAAGAGGGTGCCTCCAATTTTTTTCCACCGATCCACATTCAGCTGCACACCGATACACTTCTTTGGAAAAATGCCTCGCTTTATGACATCAATGGCATAGTTGCCATCACCGATCAGGGAGGGATACTTTCGGCAACGGGGCTCCACGCGGGCGGCAAACTGGATTTGGACGGCCATTTTTCTTTTGGATCCACCCCCCACCTCAGTTTCCGGATGAGCGCCACCGACATGGCCGTTGACCAGGTACTGGAGCAATGGGATCACTTCGATCAGGACTTCATTCTGTCGCACCACATTGAGGGGCATTTACAGGGACATATTTGGGGCTATTTGCTTTGGATAACCGATGGTGGCCTTGATGAGCGAAACTCGGAAATGGTAGCAGCCATAGAGTTCAGTGAGGGTGTTTTAAATGAATTTCCACTTCTACAGGATTTTTCCACTTTTATAGACGAGGACATCTTGAAAAGAATTCGATTCAGCAAAGTGACCAATGTATTGTGGATGAGAGACGGCACCATATATCTGCCCGGGATGTTTATACAGAGCAATGCCATGAACTTGACGGTGGCAGGGGCGCACACCCTCGACCATCAAATTCGTTACGGCATTCGTTTAAATGCCGGACAGGTATTGGCAGAGCGGATCAGAGGACGGAACGACCGGCTGCATTTCATTCCCGCCAGAAAGAGTGGATTTTTTAATTTACACTACCTGCTCACCGGTCATACCTCTGCCTTTGATTACCGAACCAGCACGTCTGAAGTCCAGGCACTTTTCACTCAAACCGACGACCTGAGAAAGCGGGCCATGGAAAAACTACAGGAGAGTTTTGACGCTCTACCCTATTTTTCAGACCAGTGGTCAGAGGAAGAAGTGGCTCCTCCTGAATTTCCGGATATGCCTGAAAGCGGAACCGGTGAATACCTACCCGGGTTTGATTTCTAACGAGGAGCTTGTAAATCCCTGCCCTATGACGGGCTTTTTCGGCCTAAAAAAAATCTCCGCGATTGAATGGTTTTCATTCAACTTTATACCGGATCAGTGGTTCTAATAGAAACCAAAAAACACAGAACAATGAAAAGATCAGCCATATCGACCTGGAAGGGTCCGGGAATTAACGGAAAAGGAACACTGACTACTCCTCAAAGCCAGGTATTTGACAATCAACCCTACTCTTTTAAAGGCCGATTTGAAGAGGGGCAAAAGGGCACCAATCCCGAAGAATTGATCGCTGCAGCACATGCGGGTTGCTTCAACATGGCTCTGGCTGTAGAATTGGAAAAAAAGGATCACCGCCCCGATGAACTCAATACAACGGCTGTGGTACACCTCAATAAGGTGGACGGAGGATTTGCCATTCAGCAAATAGATCTGAATCTAAAGGCCCGTATTAAAGGGATTCCCGAAAATAAATTCACCGAAATTGCCGAAGCTGCAAAAACCAATTGCCCCATCAGTCAACTCTGCCAGGGTGCTGATATCCGGCTGAACGTAGACTTCGAGGGCTAAAATTAACATCAGAATCACACATTAAATATTGTTTCGGATTCGAACTACCGCTATTTTTGCGCAGCATTTTAAATAAATGTCATTGTTGCGGGAGAATACGCTAAGCCATTTTACCCAAATCAATATGCTGGATACGTATGACACGGCCAATAGCTGTGAAATACAACGAGAGAACCGCGAAGCGGGCAAGTTGGCGTTTATGTATTCAGATTATGCAAGCAAAAAATTAAAAAAATGAATTCAAAAATACTGTGGTTGCCCAGCTACCGGGGCCTGAACGAGATGATCAACCGCAAACACAACATTAAAACGCGGATCAAGGAAGACGACAACTACCGGCTTATCTTTTTCACCGGGACGAGTCTGGAAGAAAATATGTTCGACGAGTTGCTGTCTGTCTTCATCGAAGGAAAGCCCGAACCCCGGAAAATATTTGACGAGATCAAAAAACATTACCAACGCGTAGTCAAAGGATTGAGTCCCGATGACGATGAATTGCTTACCCACATCAACGATTACCTGGTAGAAATTGACTGGCTGCTCGATGACGGGCCACAGGACAGCGAAGAGAAGATTAGAGATATTATGCAAACCATACAGTTACTGATGGGCAGCAGAATTGCAACCTCACTTCTCAAGCTCGATGACTGGAGTTGGGTCGATGCCAGGGATTTGTTTTGGGTCGAAGAGGATTATCATCGCACGGGACCTTCTGATGAGAAAGTCAAATCGGATCTCAGGAATTTAGTGACCGAAAAGAAATCTATATTACCCGTCATAACACAGGGCAATCTCGTCGGCACTGATGACAACAACAGTCTGTTTATCGACCTGGAAGATCCGATGAAAAAAGCGGCCAAAGAGCTCGACATCGACTTTGTGGAATTGTAGTCCGATGGCCAGTGAACACCGTTTTTTCGGTAAAGGCAGGAAGAGTTACTCCCGGAGGGCATCCCAGTATTCCACGGCGCGTCGCGTATGAGGGATGCAAATCGAGCCGCCTACCAGATTGGCGATCCCCAGTACTTCAAAGAGTTCTTCTTCCTTCAGTCCGGCGTCGCGACAACCCTCTAAATGATACTTCACACAGTCGTCGCACCTCAGCACCAGCGATGCAACCAAACCGAGCAATTCCTTGGTTTTTTTATCCAGAGCCCCGCTTTCATAGGCGGAAGAATCCAGATTGAAAAATCGCTTCATCAGCTTATTGGGATGAGACAATATGCGGTCGTTCATTCGACTTCTGTACTCGTGAAAATCTTGCGGTGTTTTTTCCATAGAATTATACATTTAAAAACCTCTTTCATTGACTTGTCTCCACATTGA
>SKYC01000381.1 GCA_007128085.1 Saprospiraceae bacterium
ATTCTTCTCGAGGACCAAGTGGTGAATTTTAGCTCCTGCAAAAATAATAGATTCGGGATTTTCGCTATATTTGCGTCGTTTTGAAAAAATAAAAAATTTTGGATATGGATTTTGATATTATCGTTATAGGAAGTGGACCCGGAGGTTATGTCGCGGCAATCAGAGCTTCGCAACTGGGATTGAAAACCGCCGTGGTGGAGAGAGAATCTCTTGGAGGCATCTGTCTGAACTGGGGGTGCATTCCTACCAAGGCTTTGCTAAAAAGTGCGCAGGTATTTGAATACATCAACCATGCCGACACCTACGGTATCAGTATTTCTGAGGCCAAAGCCAACTTTCCGGAAATGATCAAAAGGAGCAGAGGAGTAGCCGATGGGATGAGTAAGGGAATTCAGTTTCTCTTCAGAAAAAATAAAATCAAGGTGCTCGATGGACACGGAAAATTGCTCAGGGGCAAAAAAGTGGAAGTCAAAGACAAGGAGGGCAAAACAAAGACATACTCTGCCAAACACATAATCCTGGCGACGGGAGCCAGAGCAAAAGAACTACCCAGTATTCCCATTGACGGTAAAAACATCATCGAGTACCGAAAAGCCATGTCTCTTGAAAAACAACCCAAGTCAATGGTCGTCATCGGAGCGGGAGCCATTGGCAGTGAGTTCGCTTACTTCTACAACTCAATTGGCACAAAAATAACCATTGTAGAGTATATGGAACAAGGACTGGTACCCCGAGAAGATGCCGATGTATCGAAAGAGCTCGGAAAGGTATTTAAGAAAAAAGGCATGGAGGTGATGGCCAACAGCGCCGTTCAGTCGGTAGATGTCAAAAAAGACAAATGCGTGCTCAAGGTGAAAAACAATAAATCAGGTAAGGAGATCACGCTGGAATGCGATGTGGTGCTCTCAGCCGCCGGAGTAACACCCAATACTGAAAACATTGGACTGGAGACTCTGGGCATAGAAACAGACAACGGTTACGTGAAAGTCGACGAATACTACAATACCAATGTGCCGGGTATTTACGCCATAGGCGATATCATACCGGGTCCTGCCCTGGCACACGTCGCCAGTGCCGAAGGTATTTTATGTGTCGAAAAAATTGCGGGACAAAACCCCCAGCCCATTGACTATAACAATATTCCTTCGTGTACTTATTGTCACCCGGAAGTGGCCTCCGTTGGATTGACTGAAGCACAGGCCAAAGAGGAAGGCTACGAGTTAAAAATTGGAAAGTTTCCATTTTCTGCTTCCGGTAAGGCCAGTGCAGCCGGAGCAAAAGAGGGCTTTGTCAAATTGATTTTCGACGCCAAATACGGGGAACTACTGGGCGGACATATGATTGGGTACAACGTAACTGAATTGGTGGCCGAGTTGGTGGCCGTGAAAAGATTGGAGACTACCGGGCACGAAATAATAAAAACCATTCACCCCCACCCGACCATGAGTGAGGCCATAATGGAAGCGGCGGCTGCAGCTTACGATGAGGTGATACACCTGTAGGTGGGATCCCTGATTTGAAGTAAAATTATATTAAGGGTCAATGAATCAGTTCGTTGGCCCTTTTTTTATTACGGGCTTTTCTTTATTTTTATGCATCTAAAATTCTGAACCATGAGACCCTGTGTTTTTTTATTTTTTCTATTGCTTTCTATAGCCCTCCACTCTTCCGCACAATCCGGGTACTTTCCCCCCGTCCAATCGGATGAATGGGAAACCACACCCCTCTCAGAACTGGGGTGGAATGAAGCGTATTCAGACAGCCTTATTCACTTTTTGGAATCCAGCAATACCAAAGCCTTTATGATACTGGTCGATGGAAAAATTGTAATGGAGGAGTATTTCGATCAGTTTACCCGGGACAGTGTCTGGTACTGGGCTTCGGCCGGTAAGGGAATGACCGCTTTTCTAACAGGAGTCATTCAGGAGGAGGGCTTGCTTTCCATCGACCACCCCACTTCTGATTATCTGGGAATGGGATGGACCTCCGCTTTGGAAGAACAGGAGGAGCTAATCACGGTAAGGGATCAGTTGCAAATGACCACGGGATTGGACGACGGCGTAAATAACAAGGATTGCACCCGGGACAGCTGTCTGGTATATCTAGCCGATGCCGGGGACCGATGGGCTTATCACAACGCCCCGTACACTTTGCTTACCAATGTCCTGGAAAATGCGACGGATCAAACCATCAACGGAATCCTACTCAGCCGAATCAGGGCTCAAACGGGCATCACCGGAGCCTATATCCCTTTGGGATTCAATAGAATAATGTTCAGCACTCCGCGGAGTTTTGCCAGGTTTGGCCTTCTGATGCTGAATCGGGGCAGGTGGCATGATCATACTGTATTGGGAGACGACGAGTATTTCGATCAAATGATCTCGACCTCCCAATCCCTCAACAAATCCTACGGTTATCTCTGGTGGCTAAATGGAAAAGAAAACTTTATGGTACCCGGAATTCAATTTGTTTTTGACGGCTCCATAGTTCCGGATGCTCCTGATGACATGTACGCAGCGATGGGGCTCAACGGTCAAATTATCAACGTCGTTCCCTCTATGAATCTGGTAATGATCAGGATGGGAAACAATCCGGGGGACGATTTAATCCCTTTGAACTTCAACAACGAAATTTGGAAGTACCTCCAAAGAGCCATGGGCCCCTCATCTGTTGAGAACATAACTCCTGAAGCATTCTCTGTTTTCCCCAATCCCAGTTCGGGAAAAGTTCATTTAAAAACAGTTCCCATTTCCGGCCCATACACCCTGAGTGTTTTTGATAGAAACGGACGCCTGCTGTTGCAGAAAGAAAATGCAGTCACACTCGATCTGTCTCCTTTTCCCGGAGGGTTGTACACGATTGTATTGGCTGATTTTAACGGAGTGCGGCAAACGAGGGTGGTGAAGGAGTAGTATTAGGCAAACGGTAGCTTGAGGACAACTGTAGTAGGTGGAATTTTTTACACAGCACAATCGAGTTCATTTTGCAGGGCTTTTTCAATCCGGCACAAACTGTAAGAGTTCTTTCAGTTCTATATCTGTCAAGTTTTCTTTATCAGCTTTATCGTAAATGGTAAGGAGATATACAGTTATTCCAGAAACAACAATATTTGTGATTACTCTGGCACCGCCTCTTTTACCTTTTCCTTTGGATGTTATAGATAGTCGAATTTTGTAACAATTTCTTCCAAGATATTTACCTTGTTCAGGGTCAGTTTCCGGGGTTAAGTCGAGTGAACTGTGTCGGTTAAGTCGCAGGGGTTTTATTCTTTTTCAAGTACTTTCATCCTCCCTCAATCGATCCTCAAGGATGGTTTTTATTTCTTCCGTTGTCTCAAATTCACCGTGATCCTCCTCTACAATTATTGTTATGGCCTTTGATTTAAAAGTGGTTTTTATCGCATCTAAGATATCGGAATTAACCTCTTGAGCTCATTTTAAATGAAATGTGGTATACATGATGTAATTTTTAATTTGCATTTATTTTCAAAAGCATCTCATTTCAAATAGGATAGCTTAAATCCGGTTGAATATTAACAGTGAAGCAACCTAAACGGTGACTTTTGTTTTACTCATAAATTTCTTTTCTATGCCCAAGGTCAATAACATCTACCAAAAGTACATCATCAAAAATATCGTAGATAATGCGATAATCAGCCACCCTAATACGATAACCATCCCTGCCTTTTAGTTTTTTATAGCCTGCAGGCCTTGGACTATCCCCAAGGCTGTAAATGGCTTATTTGATATTGGTATAATACGGCTCATTGATTTTTTCAAGAGCTTTAATGGCTCGTTTATTTAAGGTTACATTATAAACCACTACTTCATTTTGCGTTTAGCTTCAATCATTTTGAAGGCATCGTCAATAGGGATCGAAGGCTCATTGGATTTTTTGGCATCATCATAAAGCTTAATATCTTCCAACTCTTCAAGTTCTTCCATAATTGCTTTAAAATCTTTTATTGAAAGTATTACAGATAGTTTTTTGCCTGTATTGTCGGTGATATATTGCGGGTTAAAATTAGTCATACTTTTGTATTAAATTTAATTTACGCATATTTTCTTTTGAGCTTTAAAGCTTGAGGTTCAAAAATCTAAATGGACTTCACACTATAGCTCATTGAGTAAATTCTTTGCGTCATGAGCTTGTTTTTTGCCCGCCCGGAATTGATTCATCTCTTCGACTGCTTCTCTGATCTCACTCAAAAGCTCTGCTTTCAAATCATAAATTACCAGTATTTTAACGTAAGATAACCCTGTTAGTACCTCCAAAATATGTAGGGCTTTGTTGTCCTTAATGTCCAATAGCACCTTCATGACATTCTACTGTAGGACACTAAAACCACATTGACACAAGTGTCCTTTTTGAGATTTTCAGTTATGAGTCCACTCCGAAAACCTCTTTCTATTACAAATGGCTGCAAAATCCAATATCTTCGTTATCGGGAAAAACCTTTCCTCTCCGTAGCTACGGGGCTACGCCTGCGGAATATTTTCCCCTCTTCCTCGATCTTGAATTTTTCGCTCATTTTCATGACAAAAGGGTTTTCGGAGTGGACTCATCAATTGTTTTCAAAGTATCCCACACTTGGTCAGAAAGCGTATAATCATTGGCGTCACCATTCGCTTTAGGCGCGATGATTTCGGGCTCGTAACCGTAAACCACTACAACTGTGAAAACCAACATTACACATAAACTAATTTTTGTTTTCATAATTTTATATTTAATGCTGGAGAAGAAGACCACTTTAAATTACGAGGCCTTAATAATCAGGAGCAAAAATGAGTGAAGTCAAACTTAACGTGGTTATATTAATCCAAAGAAAATTCATATAATTATATCCCTCTGCCCATGTGAAGAATAATAAATTTACTTCAAAAAAATGCGGGGTCGTAGTACACAGTTTTTGTATTTTATGTTTGAGCCAATAATTGGCAAA
>SKYC01000324.1 GCA_007128085.1 Saprospiraceae bacterium
GTTGATCTGCAATTGTTCGTTCTGGTCTATAATATATCTCGCATTGAGCATATTGAGCACATCCATGTTCATTCTGGAAATATGCAGGTCGATCATATCCTGAATGCGTTGCATTTTCACGGCACTGTAGCCACCGATTGTATTGTGATGGTAGGAGGTTCTGTTGCTGTTAAAAGTATTGATAGACAGGTCGTGCACCCGGTAATCCCCTCTGGATTCTTCCATCTCCTTAATTTGGCGGTCCACTTCTCTTTCCTGGTAGTACTGATCGACCAATGCCTCTCGGTTGGTCGTAAAGTCTTCAGCTTTCAGATACCTTCGATTGACTCCCCACAGGTCGATGATAACCAATAGCAAAATTCCGGAAAGCACGTAAATAGCTTTGATTTTTCCCAACTGATGCAACCAGAGCAATCCACCGGCCAGTAAAATAAACATCAATGACCTAAAGGCGTCACCACTCATCATAGACTTTCTGTCTTCTACAATCAATTCGTATAGGGGTGAACCTTGCAATTGGGCGTCGTTTTGCCCTTCAAAAGAAAACATTCCGGGGCCCAATAAAGCTATGAATAAACACAATCCCCCGGTAATTCCAGCCGAATAATAGAGTGCCTTGAGCCTGGCTGCGTGATCTTTGTTATTAAACCAGGCATACAGCCCCATTGCACCGAGCATCGGAATGAGCATTGAAGTAATACTCAACACCGAGTTAGGCGTTCGGAATCGGTTGAACATCGGAAAATATTCGAACAACAACCAGTTAAACAACTCCATATTTTTTCCGTAGGAAATCAAAATGGTGACGAGCGTAGATATGGCGAGCCACCACTTAATTCTCCCCTTGACCAGAAAGAGCGCCAGGACAAATAAAAAGACAAAAATGGCTCCGAAGTAAATAGGACCACTGGTAAAAGGCAGGGCTCCCCAGTACATCGGTAAGCTGAAAGTTCCGTCTATTTCCGGTCGCTGGCCGGCATTGATCAGTGCATCGTAGGTGGCACCGGAACTCATTCTCTCCCCGGAGCTACCCCCTACCATTCCCGGAACAATACCGGTCAATACATCGAGGGTGTTATTGCTCCAGCCCATGGCGTAATCCCAGTCCAGACCATCTTGTGTACTGGAGGAGCTCATTTGTCCGGCAGATTCCTCCAATATCGGTTTGCCTCGCATGGTTTCCTCGGAATAGTCATAGGTCGTCCAGAGTCTGGCGGTGTTTGCCGCCACACCGAGGGAAGTACCGATCAAAGTGTAAAGCAGTACTTTTCCCAAGACCGAATACTCTTTACTACGCACAAATTTCACCAGGTAAATGACGCCCAAAATGAGCAGACAAATGTACAGGTAATAAGTCATTTGCACGTGATGCCACTTTATGGCCAGTGCGAGCCCCAGAGCATAAATAATCATGCCGGCGAGAAACTTTTTCCTGATCATACTGATCACCCCTGCAATAATAAACGGGGAGTACATCAGAGATCCATTTTTAAATAAATGGCCGGCATCGTAGAGGATAATATTGTTGGTAGCAAAGCCAAAACCAATGGCACCGATGGCCGACTCCAGTGGACGGAGGCCGATAATCAGGAGTGAGAAATAAGTAACCAACATGTACACCATAAAAAAACCAATCGGACGCCCGAAAAACAACATCAATGGATTTTCCACCAAGGTCAGATTATTATCAAATCGCAGGCCGTTGTAGAAAGAAGGCATGCCCGCAAAAATATTGTTGCTCCACAATTTCTTTTCACCCGTTGCCCGGTAGTGCTCAACCACTTCAATGTTTTTTCCGTAGGACTCCAGGATGTCGTGTTGCGCAGTATCAAGTCCTTCCAATTGTGGATAAAAAAAAGCGAGGTTGATGAGGAAAAAAAGTGCGATTACACCCAGATGTGGCAGGGCGCGCTGGAATAAAGGCTTGATATCTTTCACTGCTTCATAAATTTAGTGTACCCGGCAAAGTTAAACCAATATCTTATGAAGTAAAAAATAAATGAGTGATTTTGGGCGGCATTGAAACCGGGTAACCGCTTCTGATTGCGAAATTAGAACTCCATTCCATTTCTAATGCAAATGAATTTTAGACTTGCCTAAGTATTGAGTTAAAAATATAAAAAGCTGAAAATTGCCCTCTAAACATTGGTAAAAATTCATAACTTAGTCCCATAAAACAAATAAATGAATATTTAAAAATTCACTGAATTGATAAAATCCATCCAACATTGGCAGTTGATTTTCATTGGGCTCACTTTCCTAGTGGCCTTTAATTTCCCTTTAATGGCTCAGAGTACGTTTCAATACACCATAGGCGGTGAGGGAAATGAACAGGCCCTCGACCTTATTGCACTTCCGGATGGATACGGCCTGATCGGCTTTACTTCTTCCCAGGGGTCAGGCTCCGAGGATGCGTACCTGATTAAATTGAATAATTCGTACAACCTGGAATGGTCAAAAGTCATTGGAAGCGAACACAACGACAGAGGACACAACCTGATCCCTTCCAGTGACGGAGGGTTTTTAATTACCGGCCAAACCTTTCCCAATGGGAACGACAACGCATCGGATATGCTGATGGCCAAAACGGACGACAAGGGAGTGTTGTCCTGGATTTCTTCCAATGGAGGCAACCAAAATGAAATTGGATGGGGCTTGGTAGAACTGCCCGACAACGACCTCATCGTTGCGGGGCTCAGCAGGTCCTATGGAGTTACAGGAAACGGTGCCTATCTGTTCAAAACCAACGACACCGGGGACCCTCAATGGGGCTATATATTTGACAATACCTCCATCATGGGAGCTCCGGCTTCTGATTATTTCAGAGATATCGTTTTGTGTTCTACAGGAGAATATGTCTATATGGCCGGAATGGCAAAAAGGCCCGGAACCTGTCAGTTGACCAATGAGCGACACAACTGGTATATGTTGATCGCAAAAGCCGATTTAAACGGACAGCTGGTATGGCATACCTACGTCGGTGGCAACACATGCAATGAACGTGCCCATGGACTTACTCAAACCAGTGACGGTCATATCGTAGCAACCGGGTTTACGGAGAATTTTGGCGCAGGTGGAGAAGATGTCTACCTGGCAAAAGTCGATGGCGGCGATGGGGAATTGATGTGGACGCGAACGTATGGCGGGCCCGGCGATGAACGGGGCAATCAAGTGATTGAAACGGCTGATGGAGGGTTAATCCTGACAGGTTGGACCGACACTTATGGAGCCGGGAGCACCGACCTATTGCTCCTGAAAACAGATGACCAAGGCCATTTAGAATGGTCGCGAACCTATGGAGGAACGGGAGAGGAAGAGGGCTTCTCCGTGCTTCAAACCGACGATTTTGGATACCTTATCGCCGGTTATACCACCAGTTATGGAAATGGTGGAGAGGACATTTTTATCATTAAAACAGATGAAGAAGGCCGACTCGACCACTGTGAGTACGGCAGTCCAGACCTAATCGAAGGCACCGGTGGTATGACTCATACGGGGCTGCGCATTTCTACTGGATTTGAGGTAGCTGGTCTTACAGCGAGAAATGACCCGGGAAATGATTCCATAAATCATGTGCTTTGCTGTCCATTGGCTGACTTTGACATTGAACCTGGCTGCATTGGTGACACCCTTATAATAAATGATTTATCTGCGGGCGACATTAATTCGTGGCTTTGGGATTTTGGAGATGGCAACCTATCCGACCTCCCCGATCCGGTACACGTTTATTCCCAATCGGGTGAATATACCATGACCCTGGTTGTAACTGATCAATCCGGGTGTTCTGATACGATACAGAATGAAGTAGTCATTCCCGAAAACCTGACCTCAAGAATAGAGGGAGACTCCACCCTTTGTAAGGGAGAAACCATTGAATTAACCGCATTTCCTGACGGGGCTGTATATCAATGGAACACCGGCAATGACCAACAGACCATCACGGTCAGTCCACAGGAAAGCTCAGAATATTCTGTAATCGTTTCTGATCCGAACGCTTGCGGAACAGATACCGCATTTTTTTCGGTACAGATTACTGAGTTGCCTACCCCTGAAATCACAGGTAAACACGAAGTCTGTACAGGGGAATCGGTTAAACTGAGTATTCTCAATCAAACACTCGATTATACTTGGAGTACAGGCGCAATGGGTGAAAGTATTTTAATCGTACCGGAAACTGATACCACTGTTTTTGCAATTGGTAAGGATGGTTCCGGTTGTGTTTCCGATACCGCTTTTTTTTCTTTAACAGTTCTTCCAGAGAAATTCAACGGCATGTCCAACGCCCGTGACACCATTCTCAGCTCACATCTCGAAGACTGCAGCAAAGCATTTGTCGTTTTTGAGGCCGAACTGGATTTTTGCGGACTGGGAACCCATATGGAAGACTACGCCGAGTGGAAACTGGATATCCACAACAACGGCACTTTTGATTTTGGAAGCGGAGACCCCAGGCCCGACAACAGTGAGCGAAATAGTTTAATTCTGGAGGAATACCTTCCCTTCGGCATCCACTTATTGGAGTGGACTTTTGAAAGCCCCTCGGGCGAAATCATTACCGAACAACACCTGATTACGGTGGTGGACAACAAACAACCCACACCGGTCTGTCTCCACGGTATTGCAGCTACCATTATGCCGGCTTCGGGTATGATTACTCTCCCCGCCCATAGCTGGGACTGGGGGAGCTGGGACAACTGCACCGAGGGGGGAGACCTGATCTTTTCCTTCAGCAGCGACCCCACGCATACGCACCACACCTGGACCTGTGACGATTTGGATGGATTGAAAGAACGCAATATACCCATAGAAATTTGGGTGACGGATGAATCCGGACATCAGGACTATTGCAGTACTTACCTGCTGCTCCAGGACAACCAGGACGGTTGCCCGGAAATTGCTGACCTCACCTACCCTGTCAGTGGCATGGTTCTCAA
>SKYC01000252.1 GCA_007128085.1 Saprospiraceae bacterium
GTCAAATCCACGGAGGAAACAGTTACCCCCACCAGTGGAACCTCAGTCCCGGCATCAAATACCAATACTTCAAGATCTACCAGATCCGGCTTTAAAAAGAATTGCCTGAGGATGTCGTCATCAGTGGGAAGGTCTACTGTGCTGAGGTCCAAAGTATCTGAAATATAACCATCTTTCTGAGCAACTACTTTATACTCCCTATCCCTGTAAATGGGGAAAGTATACTCCACACTGTCTGCGTGATACTGCTCCCAGATAGAATTTTCGGGATCGGCCATATCAATCAGTTGAATGGCCACTCCCTTCAGTGAATCTCCGGTCCTAAAGTCGAAACTTTGGGCAATCAGGTTTCCAAATGGTAAAACATTGACTTCGTAAATATCAAAACAACAGGCCTCTAAATCGTCGTCGACAAAGAGTGATTCCTCTCTGTTGGAAGAAAAAATGGCTTTGTTCCCGTCGTCAGATAAGACGTAATAGGTATCGTCGTAACTGGAATTCAGGGGGTACCCCATGTGCTGGACATTGCCCCATCCGTCTTCAACTCTTTCTGCCTTGTAAATATCATATCCACCCATCCCCTGGTACCCGGTACTACTGAAATACAATGTGTGGGTGTTGTGGTGGAAAAAAGGGGTAATATCATCTCCTGAGGTATTGATGGATTCAACATTATAGGGGAGGCCGAATTCACCGTCATCCAAAATTTCAGTGGCCCATATATCCAGTCCACCTTGTCCTCCGGGGCGATCCGAAGTAAAGTATAAAACCTGATTTCCTGTTTGAGGATCAATTCCAACATTGGGTTGAGTGGTGGTATGTCCTGTTATATTGATGGTGTCCGGTAGTCTGTGAGCTCCTTTCCATATTCCCTCCTCTATATTTCTGTAATACAATTCACACCGAATGCCGGTTACCGAAACATACTCACAAACGGTGTAGTAAACGCGGCTTCCGTCCCTGTTAAATGCGGTATGTGCGGTGTGTTTGCCCGCGAGATTGATGGTGTCGGGAAGTGGAATCACGGACTCGCCATCGGATACCAATATATGCGTCAACGAGCGTCTGGGATAGTGCTCGTCGTCTTCCCAAATAAAGTTCATAGACGAAAAGTACAAACTGTCCCCTTTTTCTACAGCACCAAACTCCGTGTAGGGCGTATTGACCTCGTTGCCTTTTCGGTTGATTTCAATATCCTCTACAGGAGTCTCCATCACTTCTTTGGCCCACAATGACGCTTCCCTCTCTCTGAGAGCACTCTCTGTAAACACCAGGCTATCGCCTTCAAATTCACTCAGGTAAACACCGTAAAACTCAGCGGCCTTTTCGTAATTTCCCAATCTTTGGTGCATAGCAGCCAAATAGTAACCGGTCAACGGGTACTCCCCTTCGGTTTGCTCATCGTAAACCTTTTGGTAGTATTTCTTTGCCAGTTTAAATGAATTGAATTTCCGCGCAGCCTCCGCCGCATTGTACAAAAAACTCATATTTGTACTGTCAAATTCAATGGCATTCTGGTAGTAAACCAGAGCCGAGTAGTGGTCTTCCGCCTCAACGGCCTGTTCTGCAGCTTTGAGGTAAGCATTCAGTGTTTGAGCCTCCAACTGGGGCACAAAAAACAAACCACAAAAAGCGAAAACAAGAAGGTGTCGAATATGCTTCATTAATATCTTGCTTATATCTGTTAAAAAATAGGACATGTCTTAAAGTTATTAAGAGGTTTAACATTCGTAATCTTGTAGATAAAGGAAATCTCCGGACCACCATAATTGTCCGTGGCTATTTCAAACTCGGACAAATTGATGTCGTAACTGACTCCCACATACCAATTTCTGAAATCAAATCCGACCATCGGAATGATGGCATCCATTTCTTCATCGTTCAATCGAACCATTCCTCCAACATCCATACGGAACTCACGACCGCGCTGTCGGTTGATGTGCATACTGATCAACATGGCGGGAACATATTCATGTGCCGGCCCCTGAAATTGAGCCAATCCGTGAAATTGAAGATCGAAAAATTCGCTGATCTGGAAACTCGAATTAAAATTGATGGTAAATCGATTCGGTCGATCTATGTTTCCGTCGTCAAAAAATGAGTGACTGGGCGTATTGATGTGATAAACAGCTCCACCTAAATTTACATGGGTTCTCGCGGTTCGCTGCCATCGGTAATTCAGCCCACCTCCAAAAGACACAAACCCAAATCCATTCCGTCCGCCTTCAAAATCCTCACCGGAGGGAATCATTTCGTTAAACATTACACCGTCGAACTGGTTGTCCCAGCGCAAATTGCTGCCGTAACGAAAACTCCTTCGGGCCAAACTCCCTTGCAATCCTGCTGTCAGCAAGTTGTTCTCGTTGAGCAGATATGTAAATGAACCGCTCAACGCAAACTGCATTAAATCCATACGTGAATCACCGGCTCTGTCGTAATTCAATAAAACTCCCCCACTCCAGAAATAGTCTTCATTTCGGGGATTAAGAAACTTTTGATCGTAATAACCGGAAAAAGTCAGATAGGGAACGGGAACGCTGTACCACTGATGTTTATAATTGGCACCAATGCGGATGTCTCCGTTGAAAATACCTGTCAGCGCGGGATTTTTATTGAGAGCACTGTTGAAAAACTGACTGTAATGTATATCCTGGCCGTATAGCCCGGGGTTCAACAAAAACACCAGAACGAAAGTAAAAATGCTAATTCTCATGGGTTAAATTATTTTCAAACAGCAATATTTTATATACTCAATCTCTTTCTTTTCTTAAGACGTCTTATTCTTTAAAAAAAAGAAATTTTAACATTGGACCGAATCATTGATCGATCCAATGATAATGCAATAATAGAAAAATATTATAAATTTATCATATACTTTAGACTGAAATAAAAAAAACTAAAGGATTCTCTTCGTTTCATAAAGAACTCTTATTAACTTCACTTTCCCATAACCCTTGACATTTCTGACAAGTTAAGCGACATTTTTTTCTTTTTAACATTGTTTAACAATCAATAATTTCAAAAGACCCTAAAAAAAAAATATGAAGTCCGCTATAAAAATTCCCGACCCATCAAACATTCGCTTCATTGACTCCTATACCATTTCCCACGAACCCATTGCTTCCATTGATTTGATGGAAAGAGCTTCTATCGTTTTTTTTAATTTGTTTACTACAAAATTCCCTTCCAGAGAAAACACCATTGCAGTGTTTGCCGGAACAGGGAATAACGGCGGAGATGGATTGGCAGTCGCCAGATGGCTACTGAAAAACTTTTACAGAGTAGATATCTATCTGTACGGTGATCCGGAAAAAGCATCTGACGACAACAAAATTAATCAAAAAAAAATAAAGAACCAAGGAAAAGAGATCTTTTTATTGAAAAATAAAGGGATGCACCACACCGAAGGTAAAAAGTACGATATAATCATTGACGCTTTATTAGGATCGGGCTTGGATCGCCCCCTGAAAGGGGATTTAAATAATCTTGTTGATTTGCTGAACAGAATGCCCTCACACCGGGTGTCCATAGACATTCCCACGGGTTTATTTATGGAGAAAAGCTCAGACGGTACGGTCTTTAAGGCGGACGACCTGCTGTCCTTTGAATTTCCCAAGTTGCCATTTTTACTTCCGGAGAATCATCCATTTATTAAAAACTGGGAATTCAAGTCGATTGGACTCCACCCAAAAGGAATAGAAAAAGTAGTGACCAACCACTATTTCATTACCCGGAATTCAGTCGTGGAAAACTTGTCTGAAAGGGCCACTTTTAGCCACAAAGGCAATTATGGAAGGGCTCTGATCCTCGCAGGTCAAAAGGGTTTTGCCGGTGCCGCTTTACTGGCCGCAAAAGCATGCATGAAAACCGGTTGTGGATTGTTGTTCACGCATACCGCATCGAATTGCACTCCCATCCTTCAATTGGGAATTCCGGAAGCCATTTGTTATTCGGACGAATCCAAAAATAGGATTACCACACTTCCCGATCTCAATGGTTTCGACGCAATCGGTTGCGGACCGGGGATAGGTACTGAAAATGCAACCGCCAAGGCGGTTATGCAACTCATAACCTCCAGTTCTGTGCCCCTTGTACTCGATGCAGATGCTTTGAATATAATATCTGAGAGGCAAGCCGTAGCCACCATTCCGGAAAATTCCATTATTACCCCTCATCCGGGGGAATTCAAACGGTTATTCGGACCGGTTAATAGCGACTTTGATCAATTGGAATTGCAGAGAAAAATGTCGGTAAAACACCGCATAATTATCGTCATGAAAGGCGCCTATACGCGCATTTCCTGCCCGGAGGGAAACATCTATTTCAATTCTACCGGAAATCCGGGCATGGCTACCGCTGGCAGTGGGGATGTTTTAACCGGAATGATTACGGCTTTTTCAGCAGGTGGTTTGCCTCCACTTCAAGCGGCCCTAACAGGCGTATTTATGCACGGGCTGGCCGGCGATTGTGCACTGAAGTCACTTGCCCGGGAGTCGCTGCTCGCCTCCGATATCATCGCGCACATCAGCGATGCTTTTAAATCATTAAAAAACACGTATGAGTAAGTTGAATATAGCAGTCATCACCGGGGCGGGCATCAGTGTGGAAAGCGGACTTTCTACATTCCGCGGAGCCGGTGGCCTTTGGGAGGGCTATGACATCCATGTGGTGGCCTCAGCAGAGGGATGGAGAAAAGACCCGGCCCTGGTTTTGGACTTTTACAACAAAAGGAGGAAACAGGCGCAGGACGCACAGCCCAATAAAGCCCATCTGCTTCTGGCTGAATTGGAAAAGCTGGCAGAGGTTACCATCATCACCCAAAATGTGGATGACTTGCACGAAAAGGCCGGTTCCAGTCGAATCATTCACCTTCACGGACAACTCAACAAAGTCAGAAGCGTGAAAAA
>SKYC01000317.1 GCA_007128085.1 Saprospiraceae bacterium
ATTGAAAAAGATGGATGCGTCTTTGAATTTTTTTCCGAGAACATCGAGCTCTTCTTCATCAAAATCTGCTCCACTCCAAAACATCAATCGAACACCCGGTTTTTGTTTGCTGTATCCCACCGTTGGATTGCCGTCTAAAAACCAAACGGGATGGGCGTGCCACACTTTACTTTCCGCTTCCCTCAGTTCGCTGTCAATGGTCCTCGCGAGCAAGTCGCAAATTTCTTTGTCGCTCGGAGATTGTCGTTCGTTAAATGCTTGAATTTCCGGATTCATGCCTGTTGTGTATTTTTCTGTTTGACTATATTCATGGTCGATTGGGGCCATAATTTATCCTGACCCGGGTTATTGAACCTCTGCAAAGGTTGCCAGATATTTGTCCAGCGTCAGGCGTATATTTCCCGACGGTCTGGCAGCTGAAACCTCTAATATTTTTCCCTCCCGATCCAATAAAATAAAGCGTGGAATACCGAGTACGCGAAAATGGGTGGTAAAGTCGGCATTCCAACCCCCGCCGGCGTACCAATGGATACCGGACAACTCTTTTTCCTCCACCATTTTAACCCATGGCTCTCTTTCGGAGTCCAATGAAATGGCCAGGAAGTGAACTTCCTCGTCTTTGTACTCTTCCACCAACTCCTCCCAATGGGGATGCTCGGCCAAACAAGGTCCACACCAGGTGGCCCATACGTCTATATAGACCAGTTTGCCTTTTAGATCCGACAGATTTACACTTTCTTCGTTTATTTTTTCGAACTCAAAATCGGGCACTTCCATGCCTGGCATGAGTTCACTCCATTCGCCCATGGTCTCTTTTAGTATATTTACATAGGTGGGGTGGGAGGAGTGCTGAATAAAGTCTTCGTAAAGTGGATCTATGGCGCCGGGACCGGAATAGGAAAGTCGCTCATTTAAGAATTGAAACTTCAAAAATTCCCTTATTTTTTCATTTGCAAAAAAGGAGTCAATCAATTCGTATTGTGTAGTCAATACCACGCCCTGCTCCTTTTCGTATATACCCTCCGGTAAATGATCTCTGAAGACCATGTCCATTTTCCTTTCCAATGATTCGCGAAAGATCGGTAGGGGAAGAAGATCGGGGCGATCTACGGCTTCTTTTAAAACCAGATCGTCCTCAATGGGGTAATCGACCTCATCGCGATCGAGTTCTTGAAAATGTGCATAATACATGGGGTAGTAGTAATTCAAAATGGCTACATGATGTGGTGCATGTGCTTTTTCCAGCTCTACAAAGCGTTCATTGGCCTCGGGATTTTCCTCCAGTTCACTCAGCAATTCATTCAGGCTCTGAGTTCCCGATTCTAATGCGTAGAGAAAAGAGTCTTTTTCAAAATTGAATAATTTTCGGTAATTGTTCCAATGGCTTTCATTTAATACGTTTACTTTGCGGTGCAAATATTCATTTTCCAATGCCCGATCTGCTGAAAATTGGGTGTTTTCCGCCCAACTCTCCGCCTCAAATGATATGTGAATACTGTCTCCCGGAACCAAAAATAGGTCGATACTTTGTCGGCTACCCCTCATTTTGTAATAAGCGGGCTCATCGGCTTCGAACTCAAAAGCAAAAAACCCGGCACTGTCAGTCATCGCTTCGGCAGTTTTCGTCTGGCCATGTAGGTTGATTTCCAAATCCTCCGAGGCGGTGCCTGTGATTACAATTCTGGTGGGTTCTTCCTCGGTGATTTCTCCACAGGCCAACCAAAAAAAGAGAAGGGGCAAAAGTAAGAAGACATTTTTCATGATTTGATAAGTTTATTTGATCAAATATAACACTTTTTTTTTATTCTCTGTTTGTTCTGAATGAATTGCAGACCCTGTTGACCATTTTTGCAGGCTGTAAAACCAATTAAGAAAAATCTCAAATCACTTAAAAATACTCCTGAATTTAATTGGAAAGGTTTTTTAATTTTTCTCTTTCTTTTTTGGAGAGTTGATCGTAGCCCTTTTTATGGATTTTTTCCAGAAGTCTGTCCAGTTCTTTTTGTCTGTTTGCTTTGCCGATGTTGTATTTGTCTTCTGTGGTTAGAAACCCCTTGTTTTTAGTCAAGGGGTTGGATACCCATAAAATGTGAGGTTTCTTGACGATCAGAAATAAAAATAGTAAAGAGGGTATCAGGATGAGAAATATAGGTAGGTAATTGGCTATCAAAATTTCGGGATAGAGGATGATGGCAATCAGTAAACCGGTAATGCCTCCCCCTAAATGCGCTTCGTGACCGATGTTGTCACTTTGAGATCGAATACCGTAAATGGAGTATAAAACATAGGCGATGCCAAATAGCCAGGCTGGAAAAGAGATGGGGATTAGGATAAAACCTATTTTGCTGCCGGGGAAGAGAGCTATAGAGGCAAATATCAAACCAATCACCGCTCCTGAGGCTCCAACTGCACGGTAGTCAGAATGGTTTCGGTGTATGTAAAGAGCCAACAAATTTCCTCCAAGTAAGCTCCCAAAGTAAAGCAGGGAAAAGGCAGCCATTCCCATCCTCGGTTCCAAGCTTTGGCTAAACAGAAAAAGGGTAATCATGTTGAAAATAAAATGGGTCCAGTTGACATGCAAAAAACCGGAGGATATGAGTCTTTTGTAATCTCTGTCGATTAAGACGCGATCGATATCAAATGCATATCGGTTGAAAAACTCTTTGCTTTTCAGTCCTTTGTAGGTCATTGCTCCATTTAAAAGAATAAGAACCCATGTTATTGCACCTATTTCTTCCATCGACTTTACGCTGATTTTGTCATCGAAATTATACCCTTTTTTACCATCAACTATTCAATAGATAGCCCGGCGTTAGCGAGAATAAAGGGTAAAAAAAAATGCAGAATTCATGTCGGCGACCATAAATTAAGGACTGAAACTTTCAGTTTTTGGATCCCTTTGGCCACCGCGAACCCTTGCGTCGAGCACAAATATAATTTATCTTTAAATAATGAATGTAATCTCAACCAAAGGGTATTTTGTGGTGAAGATTGAAAATGAAGTCAAAAGTCTTCAATAGTCGAAAGTCTGAAAGATGGAAGATGGAAAATGGAAGATGGAAGATGGAAGATGGAAGTAGGAAGTAGGAAGTAGGCTTTTTGTAGTTTGCAGTGGGCAGTATGTAGTAAGCAGAATGCAGCAGCCAGCAGCCAGAAATAGTCAAAAGTCAAAAGTCAAAAGTCGAAGGTGCAGTGTGCAGTTGGCAGTTTACAGTATGCAGTGGCCAATGGCCATTGGCCAGTCGCCAGAAGCCAGAAGCCAGAGGCCAACAGCCGTAAATAAAAAAAAGGTTGCACCCGGGGGCACAACCTTTGCGGTTTTGGTAACAAACCATAAAACCCTTAAATCAATTAAGGGTTGAATTCTCAATAATTCTCTTTTCTTTTTTCCAAATCAAGAAAGCACTTTACTGACCGGCGTGTAATCCAGGCCAAACGCTTCCGCAACGGCCTGATAAACCACCTTCCCTTGAACAATGTTCAAGCCGGGAAGTAGGGTAGAGTCCCTCAAACAGGCTTCCTGCCATCCCTGTTCCGCCAGTTTGATGACGTAGGGGAGCGTGGCATTGGTCAATGCGACGGTAGAGGTATAGGGTACCGCACCGGGCATGTTGGCCACGCAGTAGTGAACCACATCGTCAATGATGTAAATCGGGTTGTCGTGCGTGGTGGGCTTGGTGGTTTCAAAACAACCGCCCTGATCCACTGCTACATCGACCAGTACCGTTCCGGGTTGCATGTCTTTGAGCATCTCTCTGGTGATAAGATTCGGAGCTTTGGCGCCCGGAATCAATACAGCACCGATGATGAGCTCGTGGGTTTTTATCAACTCCCTGATGGTGTACTCGTTGGAAAAACGCGTGGTGACATTGGGGGGCATGAAATCCGCCAGTTGCCGCAGTCGAGGTAAACTGATGTCGAGCATGGTGACGTTGGCGCCCAACCCCGCCGCCATCTTGGCCGCATGAGTTCCGACGATTCCACCGCCGATGACCAGTACTTTTGCGGGATTCGCTCCGGGTACGCCCCCGAGCAGTATTCCCTTTCCCTTCTGTGGCTTTTCGAGGTATTTAGCACCCTGTTGAGTCGCCATCCTACCCGCCACTTCCGACATGGGAATGAGGAGGGGAAGACTGCGATCCGGCTCTTCCACCGTTTCGTATGCCAGACAAACCGCCTTGGACTCGATCATCGCCATGGTGAGGGGTTCGTATGATGCAAAGTGAAAATAAGTGAAGATCAATTGATCCTCCTTGATCAGATCGTACTCGGGCTCGATGGGCTCCTTGACTTTTACAATCATCTCAGCTATATCGTAGACAGCTGCGATGTCGGGCAGTATCTTGGCTCCGGATCCAACGTACAACTCATCGGGAAACCCACTTCCCTCACCGGCCGTGGTCTGAATGTACACTTCGTGACCTCGCTTTGTCAACTCCAATGCCCCTGCAGGGGTTACGGCTACCCGGTTTTCACTGGGCTTTATTTCTTTTGGCACTCCAATTATCATAGTTTCAGAATTTAGAGGCGCAAGATATAACCCTTTGGAAAAATGCACCTAGTAATTAATCAAAAATTTGTCTTAATAAACCTCTTCGAAGTGGAGTGATACTATTTGCCTCCCTTATACCGTACAGCGAAAAGGAAACGAGGATTGCAGGAAGGCCATGCGAATAGATTCTTTTATTCGTAAAGTCCTGTCAACAAAAAGAAATGAGTATAATTTTTTGAACGGGAGATCTCTCTATAAGGAAAAATCCGTATATTGGCAGGCTGTAGATACATTGGGATTCAGCTAAATGATGATTCGCCATTAAGAGGGGTAGTGCAGTTGGGGATAGATTCAACAGAAGGGA
>SKYC01000409.1 GCA_007128085.1 Saprospiraceae bacterium
ACAGAGAGGCGTGGTTGTTTGCCATTCTCTTTACCATTTACAATGTGTTGGCTTTTTACGGCTGGCGCGAATGGCGACGGAGATACTACAGCGCTTAGCTCGGGGCAGGAAAAAAATCAGTCCTTTTGAGGGTCTTTTTTTTGCCTCGGAAAAATTTGCCACTCTGTGCGCATTTTTAGAAAAAAAATTAACTTTGTTGTTGCACGCAAATTTTAATGATGGAAAAGCGCTTTAAAGCACTTGCAGTAACAGATAGGAAGTTCTACCAGCTGGAGAAATCCGCCTTCTTTTTACGTTTAAAGCCCCTTGGTCTTTTAGAGTTTGTTTTGTTTCTTTGGATAATCGTGGTTTTGCTGAGGTTGCTCTACGGGCAGAGTCAGTACCTTCTGGATTTGTTGATACTGACAGGCCTTTATGTAACTATCTGTTTTTTCTATATCAAGAGAAAGCGGGTGTATGGTAATGAGAGGGAAAAATTGCATTATCTCCTCATTGATTCTGACCAACTCTTGGTGACGGATCGCCGGGACAGGGAAAAAGTGCGTCGCGACATTGGCCCGGATCAGAAAATTTCTCTAAAAATTTGTTCGGCGGAGTACAAAAATAAAATATGGGATTATTTCAGAAGTGATTTTGTTGAACGCACGGCCAACTACATTGAAATAGACGGGGAAAAGTATTATTTTTTAATCGAAACACATTTCGCTTTTGGAAGAATGCTGGGGCTGGTCGAAGAGTGGAAAGCAAAGGGTATAAAAGTCGAGGTATCTATTGCCGATGCGCTATTGGATGGGCGCAAAACAGTCGCTTTAAACAATGCCTGACGGATTTTTCTAAATCTTAATCAATGAATACCGAGTTTATAGCAAAAGTAGTAGATAGCGACAGGTACTATTCTCAGCGCCAGTTTTCCTTTTTTGCATACACTATCGGGCATTCCCTTTTGATTGGATCCATTGGAGGAACCTTTATTTCTACGATCTCTTCGGGCGATAATTACCTCTTGCTTAGTATGCTGGTCGCTGGTTATATTCTGATCGCCATTCCCCTTTACAGAAATATGCGGAACACCTCCCGGATGCTGGAGAGTGCTGATGAGTTGCAATTGCGATCCGACAGATTGCAAGTTTTCAATCGGGAAGGTGAAAAAGTCAGGGACCTGAGCATTAAAGAGGGTCAAAAAATGAGAATACAGATCCGGTCTGAGCGCATAGGGCCTTACTTTTATTCCGATTACAAAGATCGCGCGGCCAACTATATTCGCATTGGGGATGAGAGAATTGATTTTATTGTGGAATCCGATTACCGGCTTAGACAACTTCTTGAACTCGCCGGCCAATGGCACCTCATAGGGGTGGAGATCGAACTGGATTTGGAGAAAAGCTATAAGGATCACAACCGTAAGCTTCCGGTAAGCCTCCAAAAATAATGACAGTTATTCCCTACCTTTGTTGCGAATTTTTGAATCAACCTGAATGAGCGAGAAATTTAAAGCAAGGGCGATAGATGCTTCCAAATTTTATCACCTGAAACAATTTGTTTTTATAAAGGGCAATTTAGTGGACGCCTTATTGCTCGGATCTATTGCAGGCCTGTTGTTTTCAAGTGCAAGGAATACGGTATTAATATCCGTTTTGATAGGGGTGTATCTCCTAACCTCTATACCACTCTGGAAAAAAAGGAAGCGTTTTGGTAAATTGGTAGACCGCGCCGATCGACTGCTGATAAGTGGTGAGGAGGTCAAAATTTCCAGCCCGGACGGGGAGGTCCGAGAAAGCATTTCAATTAAAAAATCTGAAAATATAAAGCTTCAAATCCGGGCTTCGGCCTGGCGGGAGAGGATATGGGATTACTTCCGACCCGACTTTAAGGAAAGAGCTGCCAATTTTATTCAAATAGGCGACAGGAGAATAGATTTTATTTTGGACAGTGACTACGCCCTGCAGCAATTGATGGACCTGGTGATTTTGTGGGAGAGCAAAGGGTTGGATATTCAAATCGATATAGAGAAATGTTTCGTTGAGCATCTGCGACGATTGCCCGCACGCCTGCAATGAAATTAAGTATACAGATAAATTTTTACCTTTGCCGATTCGATGGAGGAAGCGAATAAAGTAATATGAAAATTTTCCGGACTGCCGAGGAATTGAACAATGTATTGCAGGATCACAGATCCAATGGCGACCGCATTGGGTTTGTTCCCACCATGGGTGCATTACACAGTGGTCACGCATCACTCATCGAAGAGGCAAAAAGCAAATGCGACCGGGTGGTTTGCAGTATTTTTGTCAATCCCACACAATTCAACGATCCCGGAGATTTGGAAAAATACCCGAGGCGACCGGAGCAGGACATTTCCGTACTGGAGGCCCATGAATGTGATTTCCTTTTTTATCCCTCTGTAGAGGACGTGTATCCCGAAGGCATGGATTATCGTTTGGATTTTGAGTTGGGTTACCTGGACGAGACCATGGAGGGAAAATTCAGACCCGGCCATTTTCAGGGGGTGGCTCAGGTCGTGTACCAATTGCTGTCTATTGTTGAGCCCACACATTTATTCATGGGAATGAAAGATTTTCAACAACTGGCCGTAGTGGATAAAATGATCCGGGATATGGAGCTGCCGGTCAAACTCATTCCCTGTGATACGGTAAGAGAGCCCGACGGACTGGCAATGAGCAGCAGAAATCTGCGTTTGTCACGGGAGATGAGGGCCAGCGCCTCGGTGCTTTACGAGACCCTGCAGATGGTCAAGATTTGGGTTTTGAAGTTCAATCCGGAGCAGGTTACCCAAATGGCCATTGAAAAAATCAGACAAAAGGGATTGAAACCCGAATATTTTGAACTTGTTGACCCCCAAACATTGTTACCTATTCACAAAGTACATCCGCCCATGGTAGTAGTAGCTTGTGTAGCAGCTTATGCAGATGAAGTGAGGCTCATCGACAATATGGTCATCAAAGCCTGATTTCAGCCATCCGTTCATGCCGGGCCGATTACAAAGTCTTTAGCAATTCTTGATAAAAACCATATTTTTCTTAATTTTGCGCCGCTTATGTGGATACAAGTATTTAAATCAAAAATTCATAGGGCTACCGTCACGGAAGCCAACCTGAATTACGTCGGAAGCATTACCATCGATGAAGCACTGATGGAGGCCGCCGGACTGATAGAAGGAGAACGCGTTCAGATTGTGAACAACAACAATGGCGAACGACTGGAGACCTATTTAATCAAAGGAGAAAAAAATTCCGGTGTGGTTTGCCTGAATGGTGCCGCAGCCAGAAAGGCAGAAGTGGGGGATGTGATCATTGTGATCTCCTACGCCATGATGACTCCTGATGAAGCCAGAGAATTTAAGCCCATCACGGTCTTCCCAGATAAAGACAATAAAATTAATTCCTGAAGTTGAATGCGCTCAGCCGAAATATTTTAAAAGCAGTTGTTTTTTTCGGCCTCGGCCTGGGAATATTGTACATCGTTTACCTCAACTTTGACCAGTCGTACCGAGAACAATGTGCGCTGGACGGCATACCTGCCGAGGAGTGCAACCTTCTCCGCAAGGTCATTACCGACTTTAGTGAGGCCAATTACTTTTGGATACTCCTGGTATTTATAGCCTTTTTTATCAGCAATATCAGCCGTACCCTGAAATGGAAAATGTTGCTCGAACCGATTGGTTATAAAGTGAGCAATGCCAATGCTTTTCTCTCTATCATGCTCAGTTATTTTGCCAACCTGGGGCTGCCCCGCCTCGGCGAAATCGTCAGGTGTGGAGCTCTGGCGCGATACGAGAAAATACCCATGGAAAAGGTGATGGGCAGCGTTTTTATGGATCGCGCGACCGATCTCGTCATGATGTTTTTAATTGTGCTGCTGACGCTGAGTATGCAATTTGGACTGCTCACGGACTTTCTGAATGAGCACGCTGAATTTGCCCTCGGTTGGACGGGCGTACTGATATTGCTGCTGGTACTGGTTTTAATGGCGGTTTCCGCGTTTATTATTTTCAAACTTCTCCGACAGTATCAACCGGCATTTGCCGATCGCATGATTGCGTTGGGAAAAGGATTTCTGGAGGGACTCAAAGGTATTGTGAAACTCAGAAGACCCTTTTGGTTTATTTTCCATACCACAACTATTTGGGTGATGTATTTCTTGATGACTTACCTGGCCTTTTTTGCCTTTGAACCCACGGCACATCTAGGAGTGGCCGCGGCCCTCATGGTGTTTACGCTCGGCACACTGGGTATGCTGATACCAACCCCCGGAGGGATGGGGTCTTTTCATTACCTGGCAGTAGTGGGGCTTGCACTATACGGCATTTTACCCGCCGATGGATTTTCATTTGCCAACATTCTGTTTTTCAGTATTCAACTGGGCTGCAATGTTACTTTTGGACTTCTGGCACTCATTTTGCTGCCGATTATCAATAAGAGAGAAGCAGTTGGGGCACCGGAAGGTACCACTGTGGTTCAGTCAAAATAAATCATCATGATCAGCGGCGACAAAAATAAATGGTTCAGTGAATGGAATTCCAAAATGTGTATGGATGTGGAACAGGCCGTTGAAAAAGTGGAACGCTGGAAATCCGATGGCCGGGTGATCGTTTTTACCAATGGGTGTTTTGATATTTTGCATCCCGGACACGTGGCCTATCTGACCGAGGCCCGAAGTCTGGGCGATAAACTGGTCATTGGATTGAATTCGGATGCCTCCGTCAGGCGACTTAAGGGCGACCGAAGACCCCTCAATGACATTGAAGACCGGATGAAAATGTTGGCGGGCCTAAGTGTGACCGATCTGATGGTCCCCTTCGAAGAAGATACTCCCCTGGCCTTGATTTCCAACTTA
>SKYC01000204.1 GCA_007128085.1 Saprospiraceae bacterium
ATAGACCCAATGAGGTCAAAAGCGATGACCCGATCCGGCAGGGACGGCCCCACAATAATTCTCACGAATACAATGGCTCCTGAGAAGCTCAACATGATCAATGCAAATAAGAGTACGATTTCAAACCAGCTCATCTTGTAATTTCTAATAATTTTTTCTCAAATCCTTCTTTAATCTCCTTTTTTATTTCATTGGCGCCCAGTTCATTAAAGGAAATGGCGTGAACAAAAAGGTATCTTTTATCCTCTGATAAGTCCAGGCTCAGTGTGCCTGGAGTCAACGAGATCATATTGGCCAGCAAAGTGATCTCGTAATCGCTTTTGGCATCCAGCGGCAAGGCAATTACAAATGGACGCATATGAGTGGTGGGAGTGAGTACGTCGTACGCCACCCTAAAATTCGCGACCAACAGTTCTTTAATAAAATAAACGATGAGATTCATCAATTTGGGCAGCTTCCTGAAATAAGTGCGATTGAATAAATAGCTCAGTGGCCACGATAGAGAAAAAACCATCATGACCGCAATGATAAGTCTTCCCGCTGTCATTTCCCATCCGGTATAAAAAAACACCAGCCAGCTGACTAAAAAAGTGAGGGCGATATGTGGAATAAACAGTATCATTCTGATATTTGAAGTACTTTGTTGATGTAAATTTCCGGCGTTTGCAATTGTTCAGCAGTCATCAGGGCAAAATGCATGATCGGTTCACCAAAGATTCCGAGAGCCAGCGTAAGAGCGGTCAACAAGACAATGGGAATCATCATGGGTGCCATGGACCACAACTTCACGGGTGGATGTTTTTTGTCGTATTCATCCTGGTCGGGCATTCGCTTCCAAAAAACTTCATTCCATATTTTTGTCATTGAGTAAAGAGTTAAAAACCCGACTACCAATGCCACAGCTACTATCAGATAATCCTGAACGTCCAGACCCGCTTTTACAAGTATAAATTTAGCCCAAAATCCCGACAAAGGCGGAAATCCGGCCAGAGAAAAAGCAGAAATGGCAAATAAAATGGCCAGAAAGGGGTGGCTGCCGTAAACACCTCCCAGTTTTTTCAACTCAAAACTGCCTCTCAAACGCTTAACCACGCCACTGATCAAGAATAAATTGGATTTGACAATGACAATGTGTACCATAAAGTAAATCACCCCCGCCAAGGCCAGTTTTGTATTAATGGCCAGTCCCATGATCAAATAACCGATCTGGCTGATGATGTGTACACTGAGTATTTTTCTGAACTCCATTTGGGCAGCTGCACCGAGAACGCCAACAAACATGGTGGTGCCGGCCGTGAAGAGCAACAAGTTATCCAGAAACAAATTTTCCTGATTGAATATAAGAGTAAAAAACCGGATAAAGGCGTACACACCTACTTTGGTCAACAGACCTGCGAAAATAGCTGTCACGGCTACCGGGGGGGTATGGTAGGATGCGGGCAACCATCCGAAGAGTGGAAAAACCGCGGATTTGACCCCAAAGGCAATAAAGAAAAATATAGCGGCCAGAGTGATCAACTCCTCCTGGGGGACGCTGTCGATCCTCAGGGCCAAATCAGCCATATTCAGTGTGCCTGTCAGGCCGTAAAGGACTCCGATGCCGGCGAGGAAAAAGACAGAGGCGATGATATTCATGGTGACGTACTTAATGGCCCCCTCCAGTTGGGGTTTGGTATTGCCCAGAGCCATGAGCACAAAAGAGCTGATCAGCATTATTTCAAACCAGACGTAAAGATTGAATATATCTCCCGACATGAATGCTCCGCAAACCGAAAACAACAAAAAGTTCATCAGGGGGTAAAAGCCGAAGCGCATTCGCGCGCGATCCATATCACCCAGGGTGTAGACACCCACTGCCAGCCCCATTAAACTGGTCAGGAGAACCATAAAAGTACTGAGGTAGTCTGCGACCAGACTGATGCCGAATGGAGCTTCCCATCCGGCGGATTGGAGGGTGATTACTCCTTCATCTAAAACGGAAACCATTAAATTGGTGGCTGCCAGTAACAACCCCGTTGCACTGATCAGAAAGATGACTTTCTGAGACTTGATGTCCTTCCAGAAAAACAAGCTGAAAATGCCCCCGAGCAGGGGTATCAATAGTACAATTAAAAGTTCGTTTTCCATCAATCTTCCAGTCTATCTGTAGTATTTAGTTCGTCCAGATTATCGGTATCCACTATTCGGTACCCCACCTTTATCAGTACAATGGCGAATGCCTGTATTCCAAAACCGATGACAATGGCCGTCAGTACCAGAGCCTGTGGCAGTGGATCCGCAAAGGGCTCTGTCAAAGTGGTCGCTCCTTCGGGTACCAGGGGAGGTGCTCCCCGGGTAATTCTACTGATGGTAAAAAGCATCAGATTGGATGCGTAACCGAGAATGATCAAACCGATAATCAATTTCACAAAACTCTTGTGAAACACCAGGTACACTCCGCCGGCATACAAACCTCCTATCAAAAATGGCAGTATATCTTCCATGTCATTCCTCCCAAAGTGAAAAAATAATTTTCAAAATCGTCCCCGCTACCAGTAAATAAACCCCTATGTCAAAAAGGATGGGGGTTCCGGGTTTCCCCATCACGGGAATGGTGATTTCATCCAGCCACAAACCCGTCATAAATGTCTCGCCAACGATGAGCGGTATGAGCCCACTGATAACCGCGAGCAACAACCCCATTGCTATCAGGAAAATGGGGTTTAATCCAAACCGTCTGCGCGTGCGTACTGCCCCGTAGTTGATGGCGTATAGGGCAAAGCCCGTAGAAGCCACCAGACCCGCCACGAACCCCCCTCCCGGGGCATTGTGGCCCCGAAACAACAAGTACAGGGAAAATACCATAAAAAGTGGTATCAGCAGCCGGATTCCCGTCGACAATATGGTTGAGTTCATGCTTTTTCTTTTTCTTTTTCTTGTTCCTCTTCGTCGGACGTAAAATTGATCAGCCCGTATATACCAATGGCCGCAATACCGAGTACAACGATTTCTCCAAGGGTGTCCAGTGATCTGAAATCCACCAGAATAACATTGACCACATTGCGCCCCATGGCCAGTAAATAAGAATTTTCTGAAAAATAGACCTTGAGATGTGAATCCAGTGGGTACTGGGTGACAATCATCACGATCCAGGTCATGATACCCCCAAAAAGGGCAGAAATTAAAAAGTATCTGAATTTAATAAAACCCTCGTCAAAAATGAGGTAGTGCGGTAACTTCCACAGCACCAGTACAAACAATACAACGGTCAGTGTCTCTATCAGTATTTGGGTCATGGCCAGATCCGGAGCACCGAAAATGATAAACACAAAAGCAACCCCGTAACCCACCACACCCAACATAGCTATGGCCAGCAATCTCGACTTGGCCACTACCGTGTAAAAACAGGCAATGATCATCAGCACCCCAATTACAATATCGTAAATTCTAAAATCGCTCCACAGTATAGCTATTTTGGGGATTCCAAAGTCCTGCAAAACGTAGAGTGCAAGGATGCAAAAGGTACCCACCATCATCGCTATATACACCCTTAGATAACCACTTTGTACAGCCATGGTCACCCTTTTGGAGAGATCCACTATGCTGCTCATGGTTTGATCATAGGCGTAAGAGGGTTTTATTTTTTCTGATATTTCTACCCTGGCCAACAGTCTCGGATTGTAATAGACGAATACAAATGCGGCGACTCCTACCATGATTGTGGCCATACTAAGAAGTAGTTCGGTGTTGATGCCGTGCCACAACCCCAGTTTAAGTGGTTCATTTCCTGGCATAACCGCCTGCGAAGCCTGCTCCAGTAATGGAGTAATGATGCCACTGAAAAGGCCAAATGCCAAGGACAATAAAGCGAGTAATAATGGCCCGGCCACCATACTGAGAGGCCCTTCTTGTACCTTTACTTTTAATTTATTGCGCTTACCAAAAAACACCATATAGGAGAGCATGCCCGCCGCAGCTGTAAAAAAGACCCCGGTGATGAAAAAGGCAGAGGTAGTCAGTGGAGAGTTGATGACCATACCAATGGTGGATTCATAAGAAAACTCTTTGCTGATAAATCCAAATAAGGGGGGTATGCCGGCCATTGAAAGGCATGCTATCACTGCAGTTAAACCGGTATACGGCATTTGCCGGAATATCCGACCCAATTTTCTGATGTCCCTGGATCCCGTTTCGTGATCCACAATACCGGCTACCAGGAACAAACAGCCTTTGTACAATGCGTGGGCGAGAATGAAAATTACCAAAGCGTGTATGGCTACTTCGGTTCCCACCCCTATCAACATCGTCAATAAGCCCAGAGCACTGACAGTGGTATATGCCAATATCTTTTTTAAATCGGTCTGAAGAAGGGCAATGATGGCACCTATGAGCATGGTGGTACCTCCAAAGAGCAATAAGGTGGCATGCCAACCATCAGAGCCATTGAACACGGGGCTCATCCTGGCGAGTAAATAAATTCCGGCCTTGACCATGGTGGCGGAGTGCAGGTAAGCACTAACAGGAGTTGGGGCAGCCATTGCGGAGGGCAACCAAAAGTGAAAGGGAAATTGAGCAGATTTGGTAAAACTGCCGATGATGATCAGCAGCATGGCCGCATTGAACAGACCACTCTCAGCCAGTGCATCGCCCTGCTGTACCAATTCTGAAATGGTCATGCTGCCTCCTCCGATGCCGAGCAAAATCAGTCCCGCCAAAAGAGCCAGGCCTCCGCCCGCCGTAATTAACAGGGCCTCAAGTGCCGATTTTCTCGATTCTTTGTCCTCGTGGTGAAAACCGATTAGAAAATAAGAACTGAAACTGGTCAGCTCCCAGAAAATAAACAAACTGATGATGTTATCGGATAAAACCAGCCCC
>SKYC01000109.1 GCA_007128085.1 Saprospiraceae bacterium
ACATTTACTCATCCGTCCATGCAATAAAGATGATTGGATTTATGTAATTTTGGTGGAGATTTAAAAAGGTTTATGTTAGAAAAAGTCAGAGTTGATAAGTGGATTTGGAGCGTGCGATTTCTAAAATCGAGATCTCAGGCAACCAAGGCGTGTAAAGAGGGAGAAGTCAGCAGAGAGGGACAAAAACTAAAACCTTCGCACACTTTGGAACGCGGGGACATCATTCAGCTGAACAAAAACGGTTTTACCTATACCGTCAAGGTATTGGAATTGATCGAAAAAAGAGTCGGAGCACCCATCGCCCAAAAATGCTATAAAGACCTGACGCCCGAAGAAGAATATTTGAAATACGAAAAGTGGTACAACCGAAAAACAAAGTCAGAATTCAGAGAAAAGGGACTGGGAAGACCCACGAAAAAAGACAGGCGGGAAATTGAGCGGTTGAAAAATCTATAGACACAGCCACTTAAATTAAATTTCTGCCATTGGGAAATAAAAACACCATACAAAAAACTCAAGTGCCTATTTATAAGGGCATCACCTTGCAAAGCAAAATAAAATTTAGCCATATGCTGTGATTCTTAAATTCATTAAGAAACATTTTTGTTAATTTAGCGTTTAACAAGATAGTTAATTCAGAATAATCACAGTCTCAAAAATCAACCATTCATTAACCATTAAAATTTTACGTAATGAAAAAGCTAAGTATATTAACCATCGCGACATTTTTCACTCTCGCCTTCTCCATGTCATTCATGGCTTGCGGTGGAGAGCAGGAAAAATCCGAAGAAGAAACCAAGGATATGTTGCTCGACCTTGAAGACGGGGTCATGGAAGTTCACGACGAAGTGATGCCCTTGATCAACGACCTGAGAAAAAAGGCCAATAAATTGAGCGCTTATCTGGAAGAAAAGGGAGACGAGCTGGACGAAGCCACTCGCGCCGAAGCCAGGCAACTGATCGACAGACTTGAAAGTGCTGATGAATCCATGTTTGACTGGATGGATGAATGGGCCGATTACAACCGCGATGAACTGGATACAGAGGCTGCCAAAGAGTACTACGCCAATGAGCAGGAAAAAATCAATCGCGTGGCCGATGAGATGAGAAGCAGTTTGGAAGATGCGGAAGCTTACATCAATGAGCACGGCATAGGACACGATCAGCGAGATGACAATGAGTACGAATAGTATAGTAACATCCAATCAAAGTACATATGATCAGAAAAATTAAGATTTTCATACTCATATCAGCAGTGGCAGCTCTTTTGGGCTGCCATTCTGATAATACAGGGGAACTCCCCAGATTGGGCTTGCCTCAAATCATTAATGGAGACACCATACCCCATAGCATTCCGGATTTTGCTTTTATGAATCAGGACAGTCAATGGGTCAGTAATGAGACCTTTTCACAGGCTGTATATGTGGCCGACTTTTTCTTCACCTCCTGTCCCACCATTTGCCCCAAACTCACTCGATCTATGCTCAGGATGCACGATCATTTTGAGGGGCGAGAGGATGTCCTGTTTCTATCACACACCATTGATGTGAGAAGAGACTCCATACCCAGACTTAAAATGTACGCTGAAAACCTGGGAGTCAGTTCAGACCGATGGCATTTCGTTACCGGAGACCGTGATGAAATATTCGATATTGCCGAGGATTACATGAGTATCGCCATAGAAGATGAAGATGCCCCGGGGGGATTTGATCACAGTGGCTGGTTGATTTTAGTGGATCAAAACAGACACATCAGGAGTTATGGTGACGGGACCGACGACGAAGCAGTGGATCGACTCATTAAGGATATGGAAAGGCTGTTGAGGGAAACTTCCCCATCCGGATAGCCAAAATCAAACATTCAATTGCCGACGGGAGCTTTCGGAAGGGAAAAAATTTTATTGCATGAAAATGAGGACATTTTTCGCAGCGATTGTCGTTCTGCTGGGATCGGTTTACGTGTCTTCCACCTCCTGCAACTACTACAACCCCCACGCTCAAGGGGAACGCCTCTACCTCACTCACTGTGCGGCATGTCACATGGACGATGGTAAGGGATTGCGCGATTTGATCCCGTCCTTGCACGAATCTGCTTTTTTAACCAGAGAAAACATTCACTTTACCGGGTGCCTGATCCGCTACGGTATAAAGCGTCCGGATCCACTGGATCCTTCTCAAGAGATATTCCCCATGCCACCCCTCCCCGACTTGTCGGAAACAGAAATAAGCAATATCCTCAATTATATCGGAAATCACTTCGGCAACGAAGCGGGCTATACCAATCCCGTAAAACTCCGCGAAACCCTGTCCGACTGTCCCAATCGGGCTCCTCGTCAATACTGATGTCCGATAAAAAATCGGTCGCACAAGACGGAGAGCAATTCTTCATTCAGTTCCCTCCGGAAAATACAATATCCATTGCATCCTCTCCTTTTCCGATGATCAGCATTCCCGTCTTCTCTATCTTCGCCAGTCCCGGGGCCTGCGCATTACTCAGTCCAAGCATAAAAGCACCCAGGCATCGAATGTAAAAAGGATGCGCAAAAAAGTGCTTAAGTTGTCCGTAGGCCTTTTGGTACTTGCTGTCGTAAGTCGCACTCCTGATAATTCCACCGTGCAATTTTTGCAATCCCCCGATAAAAGCCAGAAAGTCACGGTAAAAGTGAGGATGTACTCTTACAATTTCAGCCACACTGACCATCATGTCCCTTTGATTTTGCCCTTTTATGCGATGCAGTTTTCCTTCCGGATACTCCTTTCTCAAATGACCGCTGACGATGTTGGACATATCGAAAGTGGAAAGGCCACCTTCCCTGAGAAAATGAAGCCAAATCGGCCTGTACAACCGCTGCCTCAATTCAAATTGATAACGCTCGGGAAAATGCTCCCAATAAGGAGTGACAGATGCCAATCCCTCTGCTGCCAGCAAGCGGGCTTTTTCATTCAAACCACTCTGCCCCAATTGATGCATCAGTGGATGGAAAAGGTCGGAGGGAATCTTTAATTGCAGACTAAGGGAAGCCCCGCTCTCTTTTGCATCGGGCAGGTATTTTTCTGCGAGTTCATGTACGTCGTCAGGAAAAAGAATTCCCCAGGCCAATGCGGGATCCAGCAAGGCTTTCAGATGGTGCTTTTTTTTCACACGCCCCATTTCCTGAATCACACCGAGGGCCATAGAAAATTCCAATTCTTTTAATTTCACCTCCGCTCCCTCGGAAAACCCGTCCATGTCCGCGGCAAACTCTACCCAACAATCCAGTTTTTCCCCAAACAAAACCGAACGGTATCCCCTTATATCGGTGCGATTTAATCGGCATTGGCCACTGATATTATACTCTTTGGAAACCTCACTCATACGCTTGTTTCCACTGGCCATAAATTCCCTTCCAAAGATGCCCATTGAAAAACCAAAACTCCTCTCGATACGGAGGGTCTTCATCTTGAAGTAATTGTGAAGATTCATTTCCCTACCACCATCGGCTCTAATCGCTTCAACCATGTTGGACAAGCGAAACCTGAGTAGTTCAGGATGAAGCGGTTTTAAACGATCGATCGGCATGTCAACAGACAGCAGCTCTTCTCCCGTTTTAATTCTTCGGTATTGATAGGTCATTCCCATTTCCACGTAGGCCGATGAGACCTCTTTCAGCTTTTCGATAATGGACGTTCTCCATTGCCCATAGCGCTCTTTCAACTGGCCGCGGTATTCCTCCACGGAATCTACGCCCAACAGATGGAGCAATCGATCGATCCAGGAAATATCCCTGGCGACCTCCTCCCCTTTTTCCAATTTTCCGACCCACTCTTCAATGCGAGCAATTTCATCGCCCAACAGGCTGGATACAATGCGGTCTGCCAAAACTTCGAGCTGCTCGCCCGCCTTTTCGGAGTCTTTAAAACGGATGTTCATTCCATAGGAAAGAGTCGCCCCACTTGAACTGACCGATTGCTTGCTGACCAGGAGGTGGATTCTGTCCCCTTCCGTCTTTTTCAAACCGTACAAAAAGCTTCCCGACAATTCCAACTCAAATTCTGCGGCAAACTGTGGCCCCAACTGAATATCCAGAGAAGTATTCCCCGGAATAGCATCTGCAATCAAAGGCAGCGAATGCTGCAGAACATTGGACCAACTCACATTGGCCGAAGCCTCCAGTCTTCCTTCACAGGACCAGGCCAGTACATCTCCCGTTTCCAATTTATTGACACTTTCCCAATGGAGAGGCGTTTTGAAGGATTTTAAGTCTTTCATGAGTGCCGTCGTAAAAGGGGTTTCCCTAGAATGTTTTTTATAAAAAAGGGTGTCCATATGCTTAAACCCGTCCCAGGAAATACCCGTGCCCTCTCCAGAAAATGAGCCTTCAGCACCGGCTGTAACACTCAGGTTGTATTTCAGAAAGGCTTCTTTGTCGGCTCGAAAGTCAACCCAGTTTTTCGCGCCCCCTTCTTCCTCATTTTCATCCGCCACGGGATGGGTCAAAATTCCATGAGGGTCCCGATCCAGTGCATCGTTGAAAAGACTTATTTTTATACGCGCATCAGCGGAAACAGAAAAACTGTTTTGCCCTGAACGGCCGACAGAAAAATCTGTTCCAACCTGTCCAGTCAATGGCTGCTCCATAAGAGTTTTATCCGAAAGCTTTTTTTCCGAAAGCCAATCGGCATTGACATTTATTTTTTCCAATACATCTATCATGGTTACATGTTTTATCCGGAATAAGTATTTGCCCTTATTTCTTTATACAGTTCCCAATCGAACCCCTTGAGAAACTCGACGGCCTTTGTCGCACCCAACAAAAACAATTCTATTTGCTTTTCTCTGCTCATGTTAAAATCCAGCCAGTTGTA
>SKYC01000232.1 GCA_007128085.1 Saprospiraceae bacterium
ACATCACTTCAATGCTCGTAAAGTTCAGGGGACGAGGTATACAGGCACTGAATATGGGAAGAATGATCAATGAGAATACCGGAATGATGGCAGCATCTCCGGCTTACGAAATCAACCGACTGGTTGATATGATGGGCACGGGCCTGGAAACTTTACAACTCCTGGGATGGGTAATTGCCCTTGTCAGTGGGTTCAGCATTTTCATCGCTTTATTTCAGTCACTTAGACAGCGCAGATATGAATTGGCCCTTATCCGCGTTATGGGTTCCTCGCGGATTGGCTTGTTGGGGTTGATATTAATGGAGGGTATTTGGGTATCTGTTATGGGGTATGTAACGGGAATACTCCTGAGTAAATTAGGCATGGTTGGGGTGTCTTCTATGGTGGACTCCGGCTATAGGTTTGATCTGGAGGCTCTGTCATTTGGACCCGTTGACGGGTGGTTGTTCTTTGCAGCATTGGGGATTGGTTTGGTAGCAGCTCTTATCCCGGCTATTGTTGCTTCGAAAACTGACATTGCAAAGACCCTGTCGGGGAAATAATTGGATTGATTTTTAGTTTATTAATAGAAAGAAATAAAAAGTTGTATGAATATCAACGGTTTTGTAAGATCCGGAATTTTTGTTTTAGTCTTGATCATGGCGGGTGGTTTTTCGATATTTCTCCATGCACAGGTTCCGGGTGAAGACGGAACCATGTGGAGGACGCTGAGTAAAATTAGTTACAAAAAAGAATACAACGACATGTTTGGATTCGAGGTTGACATGCCTGTATTCAGCGAAGAAATTAAAGCCCTGGAGAACAAGGAAATACTGATTCAGGGTTACATTATTCCCGTGGAGGGCTATAGAAACCACAAAGAATTTATTTTTTCTGCCTATCCCTACGCCAATTGTTTTTTTTGCGGTGGTGCAGGACCGGAAACGGTGATGGAAATATACGCATCAGAGCCCGTTCGGTTTACATCTGAAATTATTTGGTTGAAGGGAACCCTTGTGTTGAATGACTCCGATGTCAACCACCTCTTTTATATATTGGAAGACGTTGTTCCCATTAAGGATCCCCGAAAGAACTAGAAATTAGGGGACGTTTTCTTCTGACCGGGTGAATTGAATTGTAGTGTCAGTGGTTGGGACAGTCGTTATTCCCGACCCGCAGGAAATCCATGTTTGCTTTTTTTTATCCGAAGCGCCTAAATCTATTGCTGTTTTTTAGCGGTAGATACCTGGGGCTTCCTTGAATTAAGACAGTCAATTATACAGGGGAGTTACTGGTTGAATTCAAAATCTTCAATTTATAACCGGGAAAAATTATTGACAGATTGTAAAATTGGATTAATTTAGCACATCTGTTAATCGTTAAACCTGTATCAATGAAAAAAATCGACTCTTTTTTCTGTGTAATTTTCCTTTGTTCCCTCTTTTTAATCTCAAGTACAGAAGTCCTGGCATCGCCTGATACTATTCATGTTCGAGCACATGAAGCAGTCGATATGGTGTGGTTTGAAAGTTACGATGAAACGGCGTATTTTCCACTGGAGGACAAGAGTTTTCACAAGGTGTGGATGGTTGCTACCCTGGGTTGCGCTTCTGAAAAATGTTCGGATTGGGATTACACGGTAAACCTTCACATATTGGATGAGGAAGGTGAGGAGTTTGAGCTGGGTAGATTAATCACCCCCTATGCCGGGTTTATGGCCAATAACGCATTTGGATTCAGTAACGATTGGACCCATCGATATACCTACGATGTAACCGATTTTATACATTTGTTCAGAGACAGCACGACCTTGCGAGCTTTTTACTCCGGCTGGAGTACAGGTTTTTCCATGACATTGGATTTTTATTTTATAGAAGGAACTCCCGAGAGAGAGGTGCTCGGTATTAAGAATATCATTCACGGGAGTCACAACTATTCCGATGCGGAAACGTACAACACTGTTCATACCCCTCCGGTGACCTTGACGGTACCAGAAGGGACGGTGGAAGCCAAACTGAGGTATTTGCCTTCGGGCCATGGGTTTGACAACAACAATTTTTGCGCTGAATTTTGTCCCAGGGACTACTACCTATCAGTGGATGGAGATTTGGTTGGAAGCGGAACGATTTGGAAGGACGACTGTGGCTTGAATCCGTTGTATCCGCAAGGGGGTACCTGGGTTTACGATCGCGCGAATTGGTGTCCGGGGGAGGCCGTGCCACTACACGAATTTGAATTGGGTAATTTATTGACACCCGGCTCTGAACACACTTTTGAGCTCAATTTGGAAGAGTACACCTGGAGTGGAGATCAGACCCCCTCCTACACCACTTCATATCAGGTTGTTTTTTATGGTGAGCGCAACATATCCCTCGATGCGGAATTGGTTGAAATAATGGCTCCCTCCACACACGAGGACCACTTTAGGATAAACCCGATTTGCAGTAATCCGCGGGTCAAAGTGAGAAACAACGGCTCTGAGCCCATTGAAGAGCTACTCATAGAATACGGCTTTCCTGATGGTTTTTTCTGTACCTATCACTGGACGGGACAATTGGAGTTTGCAGAAGAAACGGAGATTGAGTTACCTGCACCTTTGTGGAGAGAAATGAATTCGGAAAACCCGTATTTTTACACCGCGATTATCGAAGTCAACGGCGATGCGGATCAGGTGACGTACAACAATGAACTTCGCTCAGAAATTTCCATTCCGCAGGTATTTCCGGATGAAATTGTATTGAACTTTCGCACCAACAACCGATTCAACGATTTTCACTATGGGCTGTACAGAGAAAATGGCGAAACTTTAATTGATCGCACTCCCAATGCTCCGAACACCTTATTCTCCGATACCCTTCAATTGGAGCCGGGATGTTATTACTTCGAGGTGTCGGATAGTCGCGGGCTTGGGTTGAATAACTGGCCCACGAACCAGGGCAATGGAGAGATCTCTTTTCGACGGCATTTTGGTGGAGGACTTTGGACTAATTTAACTACCGTTCAGAGAGATTTTGGCAGTCATTCCCGCTTGAACTTTACGGTGGGATACAGCCTTGAAAATGAACCGGAGCGACCCGATTGTGGGGTAGCTGTTTCGACCACGGATCTCGGGGAAGCGACTTCTGATCTGCGGATTTATCCCAATCCCGCCAAAGACCATGTATATATACATGTAGATCGGACAAATCCTCTGAGATCAATCAGATTAATAGATCTTTCGGGAAAAGTAATGCAATCGACAGACTCTTTGACTGGGGAAATGTATAAACTAAGACTTCAGGACGATTTGAGATCCGGTTTTTACCTCATAGAGGTGACCACTCAGTCCGGAGTGACCGTTGAACCAATAACCATTTTCCGATAAGGGATTGAATTACCAACCGGAGGTAATCAGTAACTCTAAATTGGTGTATTTGAGTTTAAAAACCTCGCTCAGGTAGGCATTGGTCAGCAGGCCCTTGTATATATAGACACCGTGTCTCAGTCCGCTGTCCCTTGAAAAAAGATTCTGGAGGTTGTGGGTTTCCCCGGCACGTATCAAAATGGGAATCAAAATATTGCTGATGGCTACGGAGGCGGTACGGGGTACGCTCGATGCAATATTTGGAACGCAGTAATGCAATACTCCGTGTTTTTCAAAAGTCGGTCGGTCGTGTGTGGTAATTCTGGATGTCTCAATGCATCCACCCTGATCAATGCTGACATCGATGACAACAGACCCTTTTTTCATTTTCTCTACCATATCCTCGGTAACCACTACCGGAGAGCGTCCTGTTTTGGAATGGATGGCACCAATGACTACGTCTGCATTCTCAATTTCCCTCTTCAGAAATACCGGGTTTAAAGCCGATGTATAGAGCTGTCTTCCTATGCGGTGCTGTATTCGCATCAACTTATAGATGTTGTTGTCAAATATTCGGACTTCCGCACCCAGGCCAACGGCCGTTCGGGTAGCAAATTCTCCGACTACGCCGGCACCCAAAATGACCACCTTGGCGGGAGGGACCCCGGAAATGCCTCCGAGGAGGACACCGTTACCACCTTCTTTGTGAGTCAGTAATTTGGCGGCGGTTAGTATGGCGCTCAATCCGGCCATTTCACTCATTATGCGCACGATGGGGAAGGAGCCATCGCGGTCCATGAGGTACTCCATGGCAATGGCAATGACCTTTTTCTTTTGCAATGCGACGATGTACTCCCGGTCGATCAATGGAATCTGAAGAGGGGAGAATAACACTTGTTGAGGGTGGAGTAAATCAATTTCTTCCCGGGTACAGGGCGCTACCTTGACCAGGAAAGCCGATTTAAACACCTCTTCTTTTGAATCCGTCAGTTCGGCTCCAACTTCCGCATAATCCCGATTGGAGTAGTTGGCCTTTTTCCCCGCCCCCTTTTGAACGATGACCCGGTGTCCGTTGGCCACCAGAGAAGATACGGCGGAGGGGACGAGTGCCACTCGGTTTTCCTGCATAAATTCCTCCTTGGGAACGCCTATGAGCAGTTTTTGATGTGGCTGTTCAATTTCCAGTGTTTCAGGCCTGGTTTCATAGGTCCCTTTTGATTGGGGAGCTTGATGAATTGCCTTTTCGGGTTGGGTTTCCATTGTCGGGTGGATTTCTATTTAGTTTACAATATAGTGATTTTTCTCTTACCGCCATCGATTTCTTCGATAGAAATCCGAACGCTGGAACCATCTAAAAAGGGCAGGGCGAGCTCAGGCCATTCGATAAATACCCATTGGTCATGGTGCAAGTACTCCTCCATGCCGGCTTCCAAAAATTCGTCGGTGGACTCCAGTCGGTAAAGGTCGATATGAATCACCTCTTGACCCGATTCGGTGCGGTAAATATTGACCAGAGA
>SKYC01000057.1 GCA_007128085.1 Saprospiraceae bacterium
AAGTTTATCAAACTTCGGTTTGAGGAAATCCTGGTGGTGGAAGGAATGAAAGATTACGTGCTGGTACACACCAGGAATGAGAGGTTTCCCGTCGCCATGAATCTCAAAACCTTCAACTCCAATCTTCCCGACGAGTTCTTTGCCAGAATCAATAAGTCCAATGTGGTCAATGTGAAACACATTACGGAAATTGCCGACAATCAGGTGATTTTGCCCGGCCATAGTCTCAGTATTGGCCGATCCTACAAAGAGGAATTCATCAACAGACACATTATGAAAAAATTAATTGAAAGAAAATAGGTTGGGAAAAGTTTTTTTGATAATTTTGCAACATGGTTGCATAAGTATTTTTCCTTGATTCCCGTTTTGGACAGTCTCTCATTAAGCAGGAGGCTTTTTTGTAGAAAAAAACCAGGTTGATCGGGTAGGGAAGTATGTGGCAATAAAAAAGTAAGAACAGTAATTATGATCAGACACAACCCCAATAAATTGGATGTTTTAGGAATGTCGGCATCGCTTATCTGTGCGGTTCACTGCGCGGCCATTCCCCTGTTTTTTTCATTCGGCTCCGCCTATATGGCCGATTTGCTGCATCACCCTGTATTTGAAGTCGGTTTTCTATTGATTGCCATCGTCGTGGCTGTTTGGTCACTCGGAAAGTCTTATCTCAATCACCATCAGGATCGCCGCCCATTGATTGTCGGTGTGATCGGCGTGGTATTGGTCACCTTCGGTGTAGTACTGCACTCCTGGTTCATTACCCTTCCCGGAGGTTTGGTACTCGCTCTGGCGCACTTTTGGAATTTGAAGCTGTTGAAGTCCTGCACATGCAGGTTGAGGACGGCTTGAAGTACACCTCATTGATTTTCTTACCTTTTCTCCTTGGAATCCAGTCATCCGGATCCATTCAATAGGTCATTTTAATTTATGTGATTGGGAAATGGCCAGATAGGGAATATAAATGCGTGAATCAATTAATTCAGTCCCTTACACATTAAACCTAAAGTGCATGACATCCCCGTCCTTTACTACGTAGTCTTTTCCTTCCACCCGGTGTTTCCCCGCTTCTTTTACAGCTTGTTCTGAGCCGTAACGGACAAAGTCTTCATAGCCGATGACTTCAGCGCGGATAAAACCCTTTTCAAAGTCGGAGTGAATAACCCCTGCGGCTCCGGGTGCTTTGGTCCCCTCTACGATGGTCCAGGCCCGCACCTCTTTTTCTCCAGCAGTAAAATAGGTAATGAGATTGAGCAGTTCGTATGACTTGTTGATGACGTGGTTGACTCCGGGTTCCGAAAGTCCGATTTCTGAGAGAAACTCCATTCGCTCATCCGGATCTTCCAGATCGGTGACATCGGCTTCTATGGCCGCAGAAATCTTGAGTACCATGGCGCCCTCTCCACTGACTGCGGCTTCGAAAGCCTTGGTGTGTTCATTTCCCGTCAACACGGATTCCTCGTCCACATTGCAGACGTACATAATGGGTTTGTCGGTCAGCAACATCATCTCTTTCAATTGTTCATCCAACACTTTGTCGACATCTATAGCTCTGACGGGTTTGCCGTTTTCCATTTCCCCCTTTACCCTCGTTAGCTCATCGAACATAGCCAGCACTTCTTTGTCTCCGGTTTTGGCGTGCTTCTGGAGTTTTTCCAATCGCTTTTCCACGGTCTCCAGATCTTTAAAGATAAGTTCTGTGTCGATAATTTCCTTATCGCGCACAGGATTTACGCTCCCGTCGACATGCACCACATTGTCGTCTTCGAAGCAGCGAACTACGTGGATAATGGCGTCGACCTCGCGAATATTCCCAAGAAACTGATTTCCCAACCCCTCTCCTTTGCTCGCGCCTTTAATCAGGCCGGCAATATCCAGGATTTCTACCGTGGTGGGGATGGTTTTCTGCGGTTTTACCAATTCAGCCAGTTGGTCCAATCTCTGATCCGGAACCGTGATGACACCCACATTGGGGTCTTTGGTAGCGAAGGGGTAATTGGCCGCCAGCGCTTTGGCTGAGGTCAGGCAGTTAAATAAGGTAGATTTTCCGACATTGGGCAATCCAACGATTCCGCATTTCAATCCCATGTAAACTCTTTTTTAGATAAGCGGCAAAGATAAAAAGTATTTGGGACAATTGATTTTAAATAGTTAAAACCAGAGCGAAATTTAAATACTTCTTTTGTGGGAATACTTTACTTCTGGTCAATAATCCGGCCTTTCATTCTGTTGAACTCCTCCTCTGTGATGATTCCGTCCTGATAAAGGGCCTTAAGTTCCCGCAATTGATCGGATATGGATTGAATGTGATCGACTTCATTTTGCGGATGAATCCTTTCGGGGTCGGAAATTAAAGGACTGAGATGGTAAGTCCTGTGGGGTTTATATTGCATGGCCCACAAAAAGGGAAAATACAAGAAGAAACCTCCTATAATGGCACCCACATGAGGTTCTTCATTTCTGGAAAAAACGGTGTAGAAAGTTTCATAACCATCCAGTTCCAGACGCACGTGGTTGGTACTCGTGACAATTTTTTGGTCGCTGTAGGTGGTGGGAGTGGTGCCGTAGTACTCCTCATTGATAAACACCTTGGCTCCGGTGGGATTGGACTGGATAAGTGTGGTGCTGGTGCAGCCGGAAAGAAAAACGATAAAGGCCAGAAAGGCAGCAGTAATTTTCATTTTTGTAGTTTAAAGTGAATATGAACTTTATGGATTTTTTTTGTTGCCGGTCTTTGAAGAGCTAAAATAAGCCATTTCGGGAAATCGGTTTGTATAAACTTGAGTTCGATTTATTTTGTCTCGCATAAAAAATTATAAATCAAGGTCTTGTAAATAGTGTAAAATGAACAATGCAGCGCGGAACCAATCGAACACAGGTTGTAAAGAAAAAAAACCACGTCTTTACTTTAAAAAAAATCAGTGAGAAAACTTTGAACCCTACGTTAAAAAAAATTACCTTTGCGCTCGGTGAGGGTCATACGACCAGCTCCCTCTGAATCCCCCAGGGCAGAAATGCAGCAAGGGCAGGAGGTTGTAGCGGTGCGATATGATTCCTCACCTTTTTTTTGTCAATAAGTGTTGCGACCTCCCAAACTTTCTTATTTTTGTATTATTGATTGACCTTTTAAACAACCAGCAATGAAATTTTTTATCGATACCGCCAATTTAGACCAGATCAAAGAAGCCCATGACTTGGGAATTCTCGACGGAGTGACCACCAATCCCTCGCTTATGGCAAAAGAGGGCATTACCGGAAAAGGAAATATTATGAAGCACTACAAGGCCATTTGCGATGTGGTGCCCGGAGATGTCAGCGCCGAAGTGATTTCCACCGACTATAAGGGAATGATGAAGGAAGCTGGCGAACTGGCGGATATCGCGCCCAATATTGTGGTGAAAATCCCCATGATTAAAGACGGGATCAAAGCCATTTCTTCACTGACTGAAAATGGAATTGCGACCAACTGTACTCTGGTTTTTTCTGCAGGCCAGGCTATCTTAGCGGCTAAGGCTGGAGCGACCTATGTTTCCCCTTTTATCGGGAGAATTGACGATATCAACTGGGACGGATTGCAGCTCATCAATCAGATCGCCGAAATATATGCCATACAGGGGTTTGATACAGAAATTCTCGCAGCTTCGATCCGGTCATCGCTGGCCATTGTAGAGTCTGCTGAAGCCGGTGCGGACGTGGTAACTTGTCCACTGTCCAGTATTTTGGGCCTGCTCAAGCATCCACTTACCGATATCGGACTTGAACAATTTTTGGCCGATCACAAAAAAGGGAATTGATTACTGCGCCTCTAAGGCCCACTCTTCAACTTCACTTAATACTTTTTTGATCATGTTTTCCACGGCGAGATAGGGGGCTTCTGAAAACTCCCCCCGCGCGCGGTTGGCAATGATGCAATTAAACGACAATGCCCGGTGGCCGAGGAGTTCACTCAAACCGTAAATGGCCGAGGATTCCATCTCTATATTGGAAAAGCGGTTTCCCTGAAATTCAAAGTTGGTAAGTATGTCTATGAGATTGGGGTATTTCGCCGACAACCTCAACTCCCTGCATTGCGGTGCGTAAAAGCCGTGCATGGTGGCGGTGATTCCCATGGGATATCTATTTTTAAAAAACTTCAGCAATTCTCTGTCGGCACTCGCCAGATAAGTGGGGTAAGAAATACCCCGCAGGTGGAAGTACTTTTGTATTTTCTTTTCCAATTCGACGGTGGTTGGATCTCTTTGTTCAAGTCCTTGGTACATGAGCAACAATCCATCAAAGCCGAGGGCGTATTGAGAAGCGACAATTGAGTCCACAGCGGTATTCGGGTCGATACTTCCCGAGGTGCCGAGCCGGATAAAGGTCAGTTTCCGGAATTCTTTTCGCGTTTTTCTCTCCTTCAAATCAATATTGGCGATTGCATCCAGTTCGTTCAGGGCAATGTCTATATTGGAGGTGCTGATGCCGGTCGAAAGGGCCGAAACTTTCAATTTTCCAAGGCGCCCGGTATGGGTGGTGAATTCCCTTTTTGACCGCTTCAGGTCGATGTGATCGAAGTGTTTAGAAACCACAGCAACCCGTTCGGGATCGCCCACCAGAAAAACAATGTCTCCGATCTCTTCTCCATTGAGATCGAGGTGATAAATTCGCCCCTGATCGTTTACAATCAGATTGGCCGGGTTCCAGGATTGACTCATAGTTGTTTTCTTTGCCTTTGGTAGTTCCGTAAATATAATGCTTTGCAGAGATTAAGGGCCGTAATTCAGCCCTAATTTTATATTCCACTTCCAGTAAAGCTTAAGGATAAAAAGATACCGTTCATTTTTTTGGAACTTGTTTTTTTTA
>SKYC01000349.1 GCA_007128085.1 Saprospiraceae bacterium
ACGGGAGTTTGTTCGCGTAATGTTTGAAAAAGTCAAGCAGGGCAATGTGATCCTCCCCCCGGTAAATGACAACCGGGACCTGAAAACCATTGGATACGCCGTAGAGGTGTTGAGGTATTTTAAACCCAAAGTACTGGTGGTGGACCTAAGCGACATCGATGTGTGTCACTCTGATTTTACGGCCTATTTAAAGAATTTGCACCGGGCAGATCACGGAGTGGGCTTTCTGTGGAGAGAGATTCAGCGCATACCCGGCATGCAGGACAATACCACCATGATCGTCATGCCGGAACACGGCAGAGATATGGATCCCAATCCCATTCAGGATCTCAACGACTGGTATGCCTATGACCACTCTGCCGGAAATGTAAACACAAGGAGAATTTTCACCATGATGATGGGGCCCGGCATCGATGCCGATCTGAAAGTTGGTGGGGTAAATAACCCCATTGGGGATGCCTCAGATATAACCCCTACCATAGCGGATATTTTTGGAATAAAACAGCAGGTGATGTCGACCGGATTGCTGGATGTAAATGCCCGTTCACTTTTTGACCGGATTTAATCACAGACATTAACAATACCACACAGGATGATTCAACGATCTGTTTATAATATTGCCAGCTGCCTTCCCGGAAAAATCCTATGGGTCTCCTGTCTTGTAGTTACTTTTTTTCTCATTCAGGCGTGTGATAAGGACGACATAGTGGTCAATCCGTTTGACAATATCGTCTCCACTCAGGATACGGTAAGATTTGATCTGACCGATCCGGATCCCAATACCATAGCGGGAATATTTATAAATATTTTTCATCCGACTTGTGGGAACGTAGGTTGTCACGACGGTACTTTTGAACCCGATTTCCGCACACTCGAGAGCTCATACAATACCCTGGTCTATCAGGAGCCCATTAAAAACGATGGAAATTACACATACCGGGTACATCCCGGCGATGCCGAAATGTCGATTATTATGGCGCGGCTTCACGGAACGGTAGACCCGCCCATGCCCATACAGATCGAACCCGATTCCGATTGGGCAGTCAATCGTTTGGAGTACATTGAAAATATACGGACCTGGATTGAAGCCGGTGCACCGGATATAATGGGAAATACTCCACCAGCAGATGCGCGGTCTCAGCCGAAATTAATGGGTGTTTTTGCGGTGCAAAACGATGTAGTACTCGACCGGAAAAACAACAGCGGAACCATTTTGCTCGAGTCAGATACACTGGAAGTGAAATTGTACTTTGCCTTTAAGCACGACGATATGTCGGCCCGCGACTTTGAGTACAATAAAATAAGTTTTTCCGAAGGCTACAATCAATTTGAAGATGCGGAGAAATGGGAACTGACAGTAGATCAGAGCGCTGTTTTTGAAAGAGGGATGTTCGGAGAATTTGTGCCTTTTTACCACAGCGTGGTACTGGATCCCCGGGACTTGTTCAACGGATCGGATCAACTTTTTTTCAGAACTTTTGTGAAGGATCAATTCAATCCCCTCACCGAAATACCAACAGATGATGGAATTTACGCCATTAAAGAATATATGTCTTTCAGCAGAGGGGATTAAGTGGATTTCCCTCACTTTTATTTTTTTACTATTGGCTTCCTGTAAGGAGGACGACGATATTGTATTCAGTGATGTGCCCGAAATCAATCTGGTGGGAATATCTTCCGACACAATCGTTGAGTTTGAGGATGTCCTTATAATAACGATTGAATACCGCGACGGCGACGGAAATATAGGCTTTGAAGATCCCGATATCAATTCGATTTTTGTCCGGGATGCAAGGCTGGAGGATTACGACGGGTTTTATATCGGACCCATAGCACCCCCCGGAGAAGAGGTGCCGATACAGGGTGAGTTGAGTATAGAATTTCCCGCTCTTTTTCTCTTTGGTTCCGGAGATACGGAAAACACCTACTTCCTGGTATACATGATTGATCGGGATGGCAACAGAAGCAATGAAATTGAAACACCTATTGTAACCATAATCAGGGAGTAAATGATTAAAAAACTACAAATCGACCAACTTTTTAAAGCCTTTAGATGCCATTCTGACCTTTTCGGAAAGTGGGTGTTCAGGTCTGTAATGCTATTGGTGTTTTTGTCTTTGTTTTACCAGTTAGAGTTAGTGGCGCAGGTGGAGTACAATATGCAAAATTTAACCGTCACCGATTGTGAAGGGATCTTTCTCGACAGCGATGAAGGAGCAGAAGAGGGGCAGTACGCGCACAACGAAGATTTTGTTTTTACCATTTGCGTGGAGGATGCCAATGAAATTGTGGTGGCTTTTAATTTTTTCGCCACCGAAGCCAACTTCGATGTGTTGACGGCCTATGACGGGCCCGATACCCAATCACCCATTATTGCAGAGTTGAGTGGCATTATACAGCCCCCTCCAACACTTGTTGCTTACAGCGGTTGCATTACTTTTCATTTTGTCAGTGATGAAAACATTGCTGCGCTGGGCTGGGAAGCGGAGTGGTCTGTAGAGATAGAAGAACCAGAAACACCTGAAATGTCCTTGTATGAAATTCCGGATTGTCCCATGGAGGCCGCTGTTTTTGAAATGAGTTTTCCCATTCCCTGTTCACTTTTTGAGGTGGAAAATTTTAGTATTTTGGGTCCGACCCCGGGCACAGTAATAGATGTAATTCCACTGGATTGCGATGGGGATACGGGGCTGGCGCAAGTTTTTGAGCTCAGGTTTCAACCGGCTCCCGACCTGGCCGGAAACTACCGCTTGTTTTTTGAAGGAGAGATAACAGATGCGTGCGGAAACTTGCACGAAATATCGACCAATTACCTGTTTGAGTTGGCAAATTGCCCTCTTGTCGTTGAGATATCAGGTGACCGAGCTTGTGCCGGGGAGTGCGCTACGCTCTATGCAGAAGTCTTTGGAGGCAGCGGAAACTATGATTTTGAGTGGGGGCACAACGGCATCAATGCGTCATCTGTGCCTATTTGTTCCGAGGATGTAGTAAATATTGAAGTCATCGTGACCGATTTGCAGGGAGGGCAAACTGCGGTGGGGGAATACATTTATTCACCCCATGAATTGCCCGTATTTCTCAATCCGCTGGAGGCCGATACCTTTTGTGCATCCAGAGGCGATCACTTTTATCAAGTGTCCATTCCGGACGGCTCTTTTTATTCAGAGATTATTCCCAATGGACACCGACATACGGGCAGGTATCAATTCTGGCGATGGAGAACGTCCGATCCCGTCAATAAGGACGTCATTGAATACGTAGACCCCAATGGATGCAGTGTGTTCGACAGCGTATATGTCAAACATATTTGGGCGGGCAACAGAGAGGCCGCTTGCCTGGATGCAGATCCTTTTTACGTCATAGATGCATTCCCCTCTGAGGGATACTGGACCGGCCCGCATGTGGACAGCAACGGACTTTTCAATCCGGTTGAAGAGGGGTCATTTTTACTTACCTATCATACGTTTGACGGTTGCTCTCAAAATAAGAGAGTGAATGTAGGGGCAGAACTTATTATGCCAGATGTGGATACCATTTGTTCCAGTCAGCAGATAGACTTACAGGCTTCTATTTATGGAGGTCGTTGGTACGGACCGGGCATTACAAATCGTATTGTCGGTCGTCTGCAGGCCTGGCGTGTCACTCCCAATCAATCCTACACTTACACCTATATTTTGGAAGGATGTGAGGCCGAAATGGAAATTTACGTAAAAGAAATCAACGCTGGTTCCGATCGGACGATTTGCAGTGATGACGGATTGTTTTATCCGGGGATTTCCGGGAATTGGAACGGCCCGGGAGAGTACGATTCCCTGAACAATGTTTTTGACGTTTCAGGCCTGGCACCGGGTACGTATACGTATACCCTGTCGCTGAACGACTGTCAGGATCAAATGGAATTGCATATTGAACAGGTACAAGCGGGCATACACAATGAACCCTTCTTTTGTCTGGACGACGATTTTTACCGACTTGGAGATTATATATGGGTGTCTCCCGGCGGTGGTTATTTAGAAGGGAATGGTGTTTCATTTTTCTCAGACCAATGGCACTTCAATCCCGCGGAAGCCGGCCCCGGGGATCACTGGGTGAGCTATTGGGTATTGGGCTGCAGAGATTCCGTTCGACTGAGCGTAGAAGAACCGGCGGAGATACCGGAATACGCCTTTTGCGATCGGAACAGTCCCGTCAATTTGATCGCAGACCCGCCGGGTGGCAGCTGGCAGGGGCCGGGTTTTCTGGACGGACAGAGCGGATTGTTTGACCCCGGCTTACCGGGTACGGGTATTCACGAGGTGATTTATTACGCCCCTTCAGGATGTCCTACAGTGGGTGAAGTTCAAATTTTTCCCTTTGAAGAGGTCAGCATTCAGGGGCTTTCTCAACAATACTGCTATGTGGACAGTACCATTAATGTTATAGTGGAGCCGGAAGGGGGGGTATTTACCATAAATGGAGTGGAGACCGAACCGGAATTTAATCCCGTTGATTTGGGCCCGGGCACTCATGAAATACGGTATTCGAGGGGAGAGGGCGGATGCGCTTCATCGGAGCGGCGGTTCATAACTGTTATGCATCCCATCAGCCTTGAATCGCCCATACAAAACGACAGCATATGTCCCGGTGAAAATGCGGTTCTGGAAGTTTTTGGCAGTGGGGGAGTGGGAACACTGACCTATCATTGGGACAATGACCTGGGTTTTGGAAACAGCCAGATCGTCTTTCCGGATTCTTCTCAATGGTACGGCGTAGTGATCAGTGATCAGTGTTCAGAACCACTGCGAGACAGTATTTACATTCACCTGTTTTCCGAAATTG
>SKYC01000312.1 GCA_007128085.1 Saprospiraceae bacterium
AAGTTAAAAGATATGGATTTAATTTTTTGCTATGTACTCAGAATATTTTTAGTTGTGTGTGATTATGGGGGTAAATTTCCAGTGGCTTCCAGAGCCTCAGCCGCCGGGTTATCGTTGCCAGCCTGTATAAAAAAAAGCCCGCGGCCAAGGACCGCAGACTTTTTATTCATGGGATTTTTATCGGGCTTTTCTTTTTACTATTTTCTCATAATGTATGTTCTCTTTTTTAACTATCGCCTCTTTTTATTTTTTTGATAAAACCATTTTCACCCGCACTTTTTAATTTTTCCAGGTGATTTTCTGCTTCTTCTCTCGTGGGGAACTCTCCGTCCAACAGTAAGTACCGCTGACCCTCTGTGATCAGGTGCAGTGAGGATACTGCCTGAGTCGATTTTTGCTGTAGCATTTGTTCCGCGTTTTTCATTTCAGAAAATGCGCCCAGTTGAATGGAATAAAACTCCGATGGTTTGGGTGCTGCCTCTTGAGTTGGGCTTTGTTTTTTTGCAGATTGGGTCGATTTTTTTTCGGTTTCAGCAACCGGAGTATCATTGATCCTCTCCATTAATCCGGGTTCGGATCGATCCTTATCAGCAGTTGAGGCAAATGCCTCTTTTTCAGTAGCGGACCAATGGTCATGCGCCATAAATGCCATCATGTCTTCAGTATTCAGGGCGCCCCTGTTTTTTTTCAATACCCGGCCTTTAGGATCGAAGAGTACTAAAGTGGGTAAATTGTTGATGTTGTAGTGCTGCCCCAGGACATAACCGTCAAAATCGTCAATGTCTACGAGGGTGAAAATAAATTCCTCTCTGAGAATTTGCAACACCTCCTCATCCCGATAAGTCGTGCTGAACATTTTTGAACAGGGGTTGCTCCAGGATGCTGTAAAATGAACCAGGAGGTTTTTGTCTTCAGCTGCTGCTTTGTTCTTGGCCTCGAGAAAATGAGGACTACCTATTAAATGTTGTGCTTGGGCCTCTGTCCAAGCAAAGAAAAAAATCAATGCGATAATAAAACCTAATCTTTTGCCCACCATGATTTGTATTTTTTTATTTACTATATCTCAACTTAATTCAGTATAATACATATCAAAAAACATGCCAATATGTGTGGGGTGGTTATCCATATGTCTTATTCTTTAGGTGGTTTTGTCTTACGAGAGCACAGATACGCCTAATCGAATAGGTTGAGCTCTTTCATGGAGTTCACTTATTTGTAGGGGAACCAAAATAATTTTTAAAAAAAAGGTCGTGATTTTATCAAAGAGTTTACTCAAAAGTTTTTATTTTTGATTTGATCGATAGGGCATCCTGACTTAAACTTAAATTATTTCCGTACCCTGAAAGCGATTTTTAACCAATACCGATGATACGATTTATACTCAATGACCACGAGGTCAGCACCGATGCGGCTCCATCCGGCACGTTATTGGATTATATTCGGTACACGGCAGATTTGCGCGGTACGAAAATTGGATGTCGGGAAGGAGACTGTGGCGCCTGTACCGTGCTCTCCGGAAGGCTTAGAGGAAACGGGGTTTTTTACGAGGGCATTACGTCCTGCCTGACACCTCTGGCCAATGCGAATGGAAAGCACATAGTGACTATCGAGGGATTGAATACGGACGGATTGAATCGGGTTCAAGAGAATATGGTCAATTGTTCGGGCACTCAATGCGGTATTTGCACTCCGGGATTTGTAGTCTCTTTATGTGGATATGTACTCAATCCCCGTTCATCTCTTTCCAAAAGTGCACGGGACGCGGTGGATGGCAATATCTGTCGCTGCACCGGGTACAAGTCCATTGAACGAGCCGCTAAAAGACTCGATCAGCAGTTGAGTGATTTGACATCGGGTTTTCGGCTTGAGGAATTGATCGAAGGGAATTTTATTCCTTCCCATTTTAGGGAGACTGTTAATAAACTGCGAAAAGTGGAGCCACCTGATTACGTGCCAGGTGGTAAAAGGGTAGTGGGAGGTGGAACCGATTTGTATGTTCAGAAGCCGGACGAAATACCGGATATGGAAGTTGAATTTCCCTTTTTTTATCGTGAAAAAAAAGGTGTATGGGTTGATGGTGAAATTTGCATCATAAGCGGAAATGGCACGGCTACCGACTTGATGGACTGTAAAGAGTTGTCAAAAGCCATACCCGGTTGGTACGGTTTTATGAAATTGGTATCTTCCACGCCCATTCGCAACATCGGCACCATAGCCGGAAACCTGGTCAATGCTTCACCTATTGGTGATCTAACCATCCTTCTACTCGCCCTGGACGCGGAATTGGTTTTGAAAAACAGGGAGGAGGTTGAAAGGAATGTGCCCTTGAGGAGTTTTTACAAGGGGTATAAAAAAATGGATATGCAAGAGTCTGAGTGGGTCGATCGAATTTCATTTTCAATTCCGGATGAGGATCTCTTTAATTTTGAAAAAGTGAGCAAGAGAAAGTACCTGGATATCGCCAGTGTGAATTCGGCCATAAGGGTAAAGGCAGAGGGTAGGGTTATGTCAGAGGTGAGTTGTTCTATAGGGGGAGTAGCTGCGGTCCCCCTCTACCTGGAGCGGGTATCTGCTTTTTTAAAGGGAAAAGAGGTGGATGCCGGACGGGTCTTGGATGCGGTTGAAATTCTTCAGAAAGAGATCAGTCCTATCAGTGATGCCAGGGGAAGTGCAGACTATAAAAGATTGCTGGCTTCGCAATTGTTTAAAGCCCATTTTATCTCCCTTTTCCCCACAGTTGTAAAAATGGAACACGTATTATGATCAATATCGACGCCAAAAATCACGTAAGGGGTAAATCCGTTTACCTGGACGACATTCCGGAAATTCACGGAACCCTCTACGCCCTTCCTTTTTATATTCCGGCAGCACATGCAGAGATTACAGGTAGAGACTATCAGGAGGCACTGGAGTTAGAGGGAGTGAAGGCCATTTTAGACTACCGGGATATACCCGGAGACAACCAAATTGGTGGGATTATTCCCGACGAGCCACTTTTTGCCGAAAAGGATGTACATTTTTGGGGACAACCCCTTGGGGTAATCATAGCAGAGTCCGATCGACTTTGCAGATGGGCCAGGAGTAAGGTTCGCATTTCTCACAAAAAATTGCCTGTAATTACCGACCCCAGAGAGGCGCGATCCAAAGGGCATTTAATTGTGCCACCGAGAACTTTTAAATCGGGCAATACCGACAAGGCATGGTCTCAATGTGACATCATCGTGAAGGGCAGGGCGGATGTCAACGGTCAGGAGCATTTGTATATAGAGTCTCAGGGGGCTTATGCCTGGCCGAAGGAAGATGATAGCCTTTACATTGCTTCTTCTACTCAGGGACCCACCGCCGTTCAGCGCACGGCTGCTTCGATTTTGGGTATTCCGATGCACAAAGTAGAAGTCAATGTGCAGCGAATAGGCGGTGGATTTGGCGGAAAAGAGGATCAGGCCACAGCCTGGGCGATGATGGTAGCACTGGCTGCCTGGAAACTCCAGCTTCCCGTTAAAATTTCTGTACACAGGATGGACGATATGGTGATGACCGGCAAGCGGCATCCCTATTCATCGGATTATAAAATGGGTCTGAGTCGCGACGGTAAAATACTGGCCTATGAAGTAGAGCACCATCAGAATGCCGGTGCTGCAGCCGATTTGTCGCCCGCGGTTTTAGAGCGAACCTTATTCCACTCCACCAATGCCTATTACATACCCAACGTATTGGCCACCGCTTTTTCCTGTAGAACCAATCTCCCTCCAAATACTGCTTTCCGGGGGTTTGGCGGTCCACAAGGAAAGTTTATCATAGAGTCTGCCATAGCGCATGCCGCCGAGGAAATGGGTGTTTCTGCAGATGTGATTCAGAAAAAAAATCTTTTTACAGAGGGAGATATTTCGCATTACGGGCAAAAAATGGAAAATCCATTGGCCCAAAATACCTGGACAGAATGCAGCGAAGTTTTTCATCTCGAGGAGATAAAACAAAAAGCCGTAGCGTTCAACCAAAGTCATAAACAGTTTAAAAAGGGGGTGGCTGTACAGCCCATCTGTTTTGGAATTTCTTTTACCAATACGATGATGAATCACGCCAGAGCCCTGGTGCACATTTATCACGACGGAAGCGTGGTGGTGAATACCGGCGCGGTGGAAATGGGACAAGGGGTCAATACCAAGTTGCTGCAGGTGGCCGTCGAATCTTTCGGCATAGATCCGGCCAGGGTGAAAATTGAATCTACCAATACCTTGCGAATAGCCAATACTTCGCCCACGGCTGCAAGTGCGGGAGCCGACCTGAATGGCAAAGCACTTCAAATTGCTTGTAATAACGTCCTCCAGCGCTTGAAGGATCTGGCTGCAGAAAAACTGAAGGCAGATCGAATTGAAATATCGAGGGGTAAGATTTTGGCGGATGGAGAGGAAAGTGGCATGGATTGGGAGGAACTCGTAAAAGCTGCTTTTATGGAAAGGGTTTGTTTGAGCGAGCACGCTCATTACGCCACCCCGGTCATCAACTTTGACAAAACAAGAGAGAAGGGGCATCCTTTTGCGTATCACGTTTACGGAACGGCCATAATTGAAGCCACGGTGGATTGTTTGAGAGGTACCTATGAATTTGATGCTGTTAAAATTGTCCACGATTGTGGCAAGAGCATGAACCGACCGGTTGACAATGGTCAAATCGAGGGTGGGCTTGTACAGGGCATTGGATGGCTCACTCTTGAAGAATTGCTTTACAACGAGGAAGGGCGCTTACTTTCCAATGCTCTCTCTACGTATAAGATTCCCGATATATACAGTGTTCCGGCAACGATAGAAATTAGGC
>SKYC01000047.1 GCA_007128085.1 Saprospiraceae bacterium
CTCCACCAAATCATGCAAATGACACTGGACGGGACAAAGGTGGTTGTTATAACCGGTTCATCCAAAGACAGCTTTCGCAAATTTTCAGGAGTCAAATTGGGTAACATTCACTTCCGGGAGGAAATGGTGTTTAAAATTCAGGGCAAAGAATACTGGATCTGTAATTCTATTTCGCGGGCCAATGCGGGTTTATCTTCTGCAAAAAAAGCATTCGAAAACCTACTTTCAAACGTGTCGGTTCGCGGCCTTTTAAAGCAACGCAACAAAGATGAAGCGAAGCAGACATTCAATCCTAAAAATTTTCAGAGCCGCCTCGAAAGACACAAAGCAGATGCCATAATTTCACCATTGACAGCCGCCCCCTTCATAAATCTCAAGTCGGGAAATTCGATCGAGTTATACAACCCGGGAAGTTGGAGCTGTGAGATGTCGACATTGGAGTTTTCCGGGGGTTGGGGGGAGATTTACCGCTACAACGACCTTGATTTTGGCCTGAGGAACCCCAAGTTAGAAGTTGGCTCCGAAAAAGGAGGAGTTTCAGAAAGCGAGTTTATCATAAAGAGAAAACCCCTTCCCTACGAAGTCTAAAAAGGAAAATTCAATAGGAATTACCGCCTTGGGAATAAACCACTTCTGGACCGGTTATTTTTACTTCGGTCATCTTCCAGATCGACCTCCATCTGTTCATTCATGGGGCATCCAGTCTTTTTGCTGCATGAACTGGTAGACAAAGCCAGAAACAAGCCGAAGGCAAAAAGAACAATCATATTAAATTTATTTATATTTATATACTTTTTCATATCAAGTAGTTTTGAAATGTTATTTTACAAGAACAAAGTCATTTTACTGCTTGCAAATTTAGCTACATTTCAGCAAAATCAATAGTTTTAGAGTTTTTTTCTTGAAAAAAGTTTGTTAAATCTATTTAATAGTCCTACTTTTGCCTTATAATTTAATCCTATTAAGTAACAAAAAACTTTTTTGAAATGAACAAAGGAGATTTAATTAACAGCGTTGCTAAGAATTCAGGTCTTACAAAAGCTGATTCAGGAAGAGCTGTAGATGCAGTTCTTGATTCTATTACTACTAGTCTCCAGAAAGGAGAAAGAGTAACCCTCCCTGGTTTCGGTAGTTTCTCAACCAGCAAAAGAGCTGCCAGAACAGGAAGAAACCCCCAGACAGGTAAAGAGATTAAAATTAAGGCGAGAACAGTAGCCAGATTCAAAGCGGGTAAAAACCTTGCTGAAGCTGTCAACTAATCTAAGTCTGATAAAAATCTTTTAAGGTTAAAAGGCGAGCAGCAAATTGTTCGCCTTTTTTTTTATTCCTATTTGAAAGGAATGTTTGCCGGGCAAAATGTTTTACGGATTCAATATTCAAGGTACTGGATTCCCATAATCTAAAAATAAGCTTTTACCTTTGCATTTTAATTTTTTCCCGACACCCCGGGTGTCGAATCACCACAGAAAGTAATTTCAGATGACCCAATTAACTTCTTTAGAAAAAACCGCTACACAAATCAGGAGGGACATTGTACGCATGGTCCACAGTGCCAGTTCCGGACATCCGGGAGGCTCCCTCGGTTGTGCAGACTTCTTCACTGCTTTGTATTTCAGTGAAATGAAACACCGGCCGGAATTCCATATGGAAGGCCGTGGTGAAGATGTTTTTGTTTTATCGAACGGACACATCTCTCCGGTTTTTTACGCCACACTGGCTCGTTCCGGGTATTTCGATACAGAGGAATTAAACAGCTTCAGGGAGATCAACAGTCGATTGCAGGGGCACCCTACCACCCACGAGGGTTTGCCCGGTGTGAGAATTTCCACCGGTTCCCTGGGTCAGGGATTGTCTGTAGCCATCGGTATTGCACTGTCGAAAAAGCTTTCGGACGACGACCGATACGTGTATGCCCTTACCGGCGATGGAGAGTTACAGGAGGGGCAAATCTGGGAAGCCTTGATGTTTGCCGCTCATCACCGCGTCGACAACCTCATCGTCACTGTTGATTGGAACGGTCAGCAAATTGACGGCCCCAATGACGAAGTCATGAGCCTCGGAGACCTGGAGGCCAAGTGGAAATCATTTGGATGGGAAGTGTTGATCATGGAAGGCAATCAGATGGAGTCTGTATTAAATGGTCTCAGGGAGGCCAAAGCCCGAAGTGGAAAGGATCGCCCCGTTGTGATTCTCATGAAGACTGAGATGGGATACGGCGTTGATTTTATGCAGGGAACCCACAAATGGCACGGAGTGGCTCCCGACGACGACCAGTTGAAAAGCGCATTGTCTCAGTTGGAGGAAACACTGGGCGACTATTAAAATAATTTTCATCGATAAAGAATAAATAATGCTTAAGAAATTGCTCAATTCTAAAGAGAAAAAGGCAACCAGGGATGGTTTCGGGGATGGTCTATACGAACTTGGAAAAACCAATGACAAGGTAGTTGCTCTCTGCGCCGACTTGGCAGGGTCATTGAAGATGAACAAATTCATAGAGAGTTATCCCCTGCGATTCTTTCAATGCGGAGTGGCTGAAGCCAACATGATGGGAGTGGCTGCGGGACTGGCAACGGGGGGGTACATCCCCTTTACGGGAACTTTTGCCAATTTCAGTACCGGCAGGGTTTATGATCAGATCAGACAATCCATTGCCTACTCCAACAAAAACGTCAAAATTTGTGCTTCTCATGCCGGATTAACACTGGGAGAGGACGGAGCGACCCATCAGATACTTGAGGATATAGGAATGATGAAAATGCTGCCCGGAATGACCGTAATCAATCCCTGCGATTACCGACAAACCAAAGCCGCAACCAAGGCCATCGCGGAACACAGCGGTCCGGTATACCTGCGTTTTGGCCGACCCGGCTGGCCGATTTTCATGCCGGAATCCACCCCATTTGAAATCGGCAAGGGCATTCTTCTCAACGAGGGTTCCGATATAAGTGTCTTTGCAACCGGCCACATGGTCTGGCAAGCCTTACAGGCAGCAGATCAACTTGCCGGTGAAGGCATCAGCTGTGAGGTCATTAACATACATACCATAAAGCCCCTGGACGAAGAAATCATATTGGACAGCGTTTCAAAAACGGGCAGAGTGGTATCTGCTGAGGAACACCAGATTGCTGGAGGATTGGGCGAGTCAATTGCTTCTTTACTCGCGAGAAAAAGGCCCACTAAAATGGGAATAGTGGGTGTCAATGACTCTTTTGGAGAAAGCGGAAAACCCACTGACTTAATGGACAAGTACGGACTTGGAGTTTCCGATGTAAAAGCGGCGATCAAACGCGTACTTGAAAGTTAATGCTTTCATTTAAGTTTTATTTAAACGCGCGGTGGCCATTTTTGGCAAGCTTTTCGCAGTAGTCTCTTATGAATCGCAAACCCGGTGGTTCCTTTGAGCTCTTAGAAAACCATTCTGAGCTCATCGGGAAATTAAATGTGGACTTTCTCAGCACCCACCGGAACCCGGTTCACTGAAAAAAACAATTATTCAACCATAGTAACCATACTTAATCGGTCTGAGTCCGTTAAGTAATTGACAGAAAGTACAGGTCGGATTTACTCCACCGGTGCACGATTGATTTAGAAAAAAAATGATTATATGAAGTTTGAAACAAAAGTAATTCACGCAGGAGTAAAACCCGATCCACAAACAGGTGCTGTTATGACACCCATTTACCAGGTCTCAACTTTTGCGCAATCCTCTCCGGGGGTGCATCAGGGGTATGAATACGCGCGGACGCAGAATCCCACGCGCGAGGTATTGGAAAACAATCTCGCGGCATTGGAAAACGGGTTTGGTGCGGTCTGCTTTGGAAGTGGTTTGGCGGCCATGGATGCCATCCTAAAGACTTTGGATGCCGGAGATGAAGTACTTTCCATCAACGATGTTTACGGTGGATCTTACCGTCTTTTAAAAGCGATTTTCGGCAAATTCGGCATCCGGTCAAATTTCGTTGACATGTCAGAATCCAGTCAGATAAAAAAACACATCACCTCCAAGACCCGTCTCATTTGGGTAGAGACGCCCACCAACCCCATGTTAAAAGTGGTGGATATTGAAGCGATATGCAAAGTTGCCCGCGATGCCGGAGTAAAAACCTGTGTGGACAATACGTTTGCCACTCCTTACCTTCAGACACCCATCGACCTGGGAGCGGATATGGTACTTCACTCAGCGACCAAATACCTGGGCGGGCATTCCGATGTTGTTCACGGCGCCGTCATTTGTAAATCCAGTGAAGACCACGAAGCCCTTAAATTTATGCAAAATGCATCCGGTGCCGTTCCCGGACCGCTGGATTGTTTTCTGGTCCTCAGGGGTATAAAAACCCTGCATTTGAGGGTACAAAGAGCCTGTGAAAATGCAAAAAAAGTAGCGGAATTTCTCTCCAACCACCCGAAGGTTGGAACCGTATATTACCCCGGACTGAAAAACCACCCCAACCATACCATTGCCAAAAAACAAATGAAAGATTTCGGGGGGATGGTCTCTTTCGATCTCGGAAATGACGATGCGGAGAGTTGCCGTGAAATAATGGAAAAAACCAAAGTATTTACCCTGGCTGAATCACTGGGCGGTGTAGAAAGCCTCATCGGTCATCCCGCATCCATGACCCACGGTTCAATTCCCAAAGAAGAGCGGTTGAAATCGGGATTGACCGATTCCCTGATTCGACTCAGTGTCGGTGTGGAAAATGGTGACGATTTGGTAGAAGATTTAAAACAGGCACTCGATCACCTTTGATCAAGGCATTGAGATAATTACCCAATAAATTAATCGTGGTGATCCATTTTC
>SKYC01000231.1 GCA_007128085.1 Saprospiraceae bacterium
AAAAACACTGGAAATACTTCTGGCCGGGAAAAAAGCCCCGTCCGGGCAAACATCCGTATTGGCATTTGCCCCTCATTACAAGCAGGAAGCAATAAAATTAATTGGTTCGGATGACCAAATGATGCTGACACCCCTCGTTTACAACATGGAAGAGGTCAGCTATCTGGAGAAAAAGCTCAGAGCGGCAATTTATTCCGGGTATCGGGCGAGCCTGGAAAATTTCATCCAATATGCACCAACAGCCGACGTATTGCATTTAAGTGGCCACGCTTTTTCCAATGACCGCTATCCGCAGTATTCTTTCTTTGCATTCAGCAAAGACAGTTTGTCCGGCGGTGAGCAAATTCTCCCACTCATAGATATCGAGCAACTGGGGATCAATGCCAGAATGGTGTTTCTCAATGGCTGCAGGACGGGATACGGCCCCATTCAAAAGGGAGAAGGTGCACTCAGCCTGCAACGCGCTTTCGCCTCTGCGGGAGTGGGCTCTATGGTGACCACTCTGTGGCCGGTGGACGACCAGACCGCTTCCCGGATTACCCGGGATTTTTACACCTCTCTAAGCGGAGGCCATCATATACCCACCGCGCTGCAACAATCGAGTCTCGGGCTGATCGACAGCAGAGATCCGGTATACAGCCACCCCTATTTCTGGTCATCCTATGTAGCCTACGGACTATGGGACAACCCATTAAGTACCGTTGGTCTAAGCCCCTGGTTCGTGGGAATTTTGATTGGAGGAGTATTGACTGTTGCAGCAGCGCTGTTTTACAAACGGCGATTAAATGCGTGACCCATTCGGGTAGGTAGCCGGAAAATTGTGTTAATTAAACTTTAAGAAACCCATACGAGGTGGAGATCTGACCCAACTCTGCGTTAGAATGGAGCAAAAAGCGGGCGATGGGATAAAAACTCAAAAGTATACAAGAGTTCCCCATCGCCAATCGTGCATTATTTTTAATCCGGGGTAAACACCCAAATTCAATGGATCATGAAGACAATCTTTATATTGCTGGTTTCTTTGATGTTTTTAGCCTCCTGTTCGCCGCGACTTTCGGTATATACAGAAGAGCTGCACAACGCATTGAATTTCTCTGAAGCAGAGTACAAGCAAATCCAGTTTTACCTCAACAGGGAATTGGTATTGGAACGCGCTTATGATCTGGAGGAGGCCGGCATCAAAGATGGAAAAATTACCCTGAGTATAGAGCGGGATCTTCAGCGTATTGTCATCCCCGCCAAGACTAGAGGTGTGGCCTTGTTTTCCCCGGACGGAAAAAAGCTGGCCGTCAGTTTTGACGGCGCTTCAGACGATCGTTTTCTGATTTTCGGACCCAATCCTCAAAAGGGAAATCGCTATATGCTCAAAGCTTCACAATGGCAGAGGAATTATGGCATCGTCACCTACGGAGGGATGAAATACCGGACATTGCCGGGAGCCGAGCACAGCACTTTAATGGTGCAGCTCGATGCTTTGAACAAACAAAAGGTGGAGAGTCAAACCGTCAGGGGCAGAAGGCCGTAATAACACTCACAGCAATCATTTTCCTATTTTCCGGCTGAGCCCAATATAAATTTTATTATATCGGTAGTGGTCACAATGCCTCTGAGCTCAGTCCCTTCCAATACGGGCAGAGCGTGAAACCCCTCTTCAGAAAAAATCCTGGCGACATCTTCCACCGTGGAGTCGGTTTGTACCGAACGCACTTTATTGGTCATCACCTGTGAGATGGTGAGCATATCCAAAACCGCCTCGTCTTCAATATCGCTGTTGGAAAACAATCCTCCGAAAGTCAATCTATTGAGATCGGTGCTACTGATGATGCCGGCGACATCCTTTCCCTTCAGCACCGGCAAATGACGTATCTTAAATTTTTTTATCGTGCGAAGTGCCTTCTTCAGATCGTCCTTTTCATTTACGGCGTGGACATTGGCCGTCATGATATCTTTAACGGGATGCTGTAGGTTCATAAGGTATTGATTTATATGATTAACTCTCTTTCTGATACAAAGTTAAGAAGGACCCGGTTAAGCAAAAATGATTTCCATCAGTTTGTCGAATGATTTAATTTTTTAACCGGCCTTCTAAAAAGAGGATCCGGTCGAAAAGTGAATTTCTCGACTACAGTTCGCTCAGCAGTTCATTGATTTCATGAATGTCACTGACCATTTGGGTAATGACTTCTTCGTGCCTTTGAATGAGCGCCCTTTTGTAATCGGCATTTTCTATTTTTCCACTGGCAATTCCGTATCTCAAAGCGGGAAAGGTCCAGGCGGCATAACCGCGAATGGGGTCGGAAGAAATGAAGACATTTCGAAACCAGGAGTTGAACTCCAGCCCTTCCGCCAACAGTAAGTTTCTCTCCAGTGCAATGAGCGCTTTGTTGATTTCAGCCAGAGGCGGTTCATACAACTCGCTATGATCACTCAAGTGGCGCAGTTGTGCGCCGAATAACCAGCTTTGATTTTGCAACAGATCCAGTAAAACCGGTAGATTAGAACCCTTCAAAATCTCTCCCCCCGACAACTCATCCACTTCACTTAAATAGCGCATAAATGCCTCGGCAAAGCTTTCCAGGTCGTAGGGCAGTATTTCCGCATTGGCAAAACGGGTAGCTAAAATACCGTAATAATGTGCCAGGAAGGGACCGTACTTGTACTCTCCGTCGAGAAAATTTTCATAGTAATGTAAATTGTCGAAGGCGGAGTGGTATACCGGAACCCGACCGGTTGTTCCAATATGCGCAGCCGGAATGGCAGCGTGCAGGACGAATGGAGCAAAGTCGGAACCCGACCCCAGATTGCCGATTGGCGGCCGTTCGTTTTCGCCACTGCCCGCCCAGTAATCCAGCAGTGTAATGTTGCTGTCAGGATGGTTCAATGCAGCGGCCGATTCATAGATGGGTGCTTTGAGGGAAGGAGAAGCAGAAGCGCGAAAATTGGAGCCGGTCACAGACATATCTGCATTGAGGTAAACCACGGTTTTTGCCTGCAACTCCTCGAGCAAATGCTCTACCCATTCAGCCGAACCGATCAGACCGTACTCCTCTGCATCCCAGTGCGCAAACAAAATACTCCGCGCCGGTCTCCAGCCCTCTTCCATCAGGGCTCCCAATGCATCTGAAAGAGTCAGCAGCATGGCGGTTCCACTGTTTGGGTCTGCTGTACCAAAGGTCCAGGCGTCGTGGTGACAACCGAGGATTACCCATTCATCCGGGTATTTCGCACCCTCAATTTTTCCAATTACGTTGGTAATTCGTTTGATTTCCAGGGGTTGGTCTACTTTCAGCGTTACCACCAAATCATTTCCCCCCTCGAGCAAATAATCAAAGTCAAATCCACCCTGCCAGGATTCCGGGGCCGTCGCTTCTCCCGACATTCTCTTTAAAATCTCCTCCGCCGCTCCAAAACCGATGGGGGCTACCGGAATGCCCGGCAGATCTACCTCTTCCAGACTCAAGCGCTCCGGGCTTTCCGGGTCTTCCAGGGGCAATGCCGGTTCAAAGGGCGTCAGTGGATCGCCGAAATAACCCAGGGTAATCAACGAGCCTCGTTGAATGGCCGAAGGATCATTCATCGGACCATGGGGATAGCTGTGATCGACTGCGGATGGGCCGGGATGATCGGTGAAAATAATTAAACCCGCTGCACCGTGTTCTTCTGCATAGCGAGCTTTGTAGCCTCTGAAATTTCCGCCGTAACGAGCGATTGCTATTTTTCCGTTTAAATCAATCCCGAGGCTGTCCAGTTTTTCAAAATCCTGTTTTCTGCCGTAGTTGACATAAACGATCTCAGCGCTCACTTCACCGGAGCCACTGTAGGCATTCCAACCGTGGGTGAGTGCGGGATGATCTGAATAGGGATCCTCCTCATAGACCTTCTCTCTGTTTTTTAAGGGAATGGGTGGGTCTCCCTCAATTTGAATGTGTACTTCCCCCGGGTCGGCCAGCAATACATCGTAATCGTACAGTTCGATCTCCAGTCCGGCCTCTCCCATACTCTTTATCAGATAATCAATCACATCGCGGCTTTCGGGACTCCCTGCATAATGGGGGTGTCGGGTCAATTTATGTAAGTGCTTTTTAAAATGGTCAGAAGGGATCGCTCGCTTCAGTTGATCTTCTAATTCGAGCTGATCTGCTATCTGTGACTGACTGAATCCCGTAATGGCCTGTGAAAAACCCGGGGTAAAAAGCCCGGTAAAAAATATAAGTGCTGTCAGGGACAGAAAAAAGAAAAATAATCGCATTGGTTTGGTGCTTTAATGAAAGAGTCTACAACTGTGATACACAGAATAACTGAGAAGCTGGCATAATTTTTAACACCGGCTGTAACATGTTTTGAAAAAGTTTGTGCAAATAGCAAAAGTAAAAATAATAGAATTTTTACTTCCCCCTTCCATTCACTTACTTTTTAGTGGTGTTTTGAGGCCTAAAGGCACCGAAAAAATCAATATCTTTGATCTGCAAAACCAAGGGAGAGAGAGTTGGAATGAATAATGAGTCGTATTTTATTACTTTTACCCAACTCCATTAATACAGTCCATTGGAATCAGTCAATAACCCGCGGGATAATATTTTTCTCCCCGGCATTCATTCACAAGTATAAAAAGCAAACAGATGAAGGAGTTTAGTCAGTTTCTAATTCTCGCGGCCTTGGCCTTTTTATTTGCTTATTGCAATACGGGATCCTCAGATCATTCTGAAACAGGCCCTTCGCCGGAAAGTGTGCACCCAAAGAATGGAACAGAGCTTATCGAGGT
>SKYC01000225.1 GCA_007128085.1 Saprospiraceae bacterium
TAAACATAAGATTCACATCCAGTTTTATATATTCGTTCAAAAATTTTTTCTGTTTTATTTCTTCTTCAATATCCATAGCTACATTTAATGTATATACATGTAAATACAGAAACTTAAACCAATGTCAGGGGACATTGGTTCAAATTTTAGTCGTAAATTATTTGAAAGGGCATGATGGCTTGCAGTCCTTCCTTGTTTTTCAATTGCTGCAGAGTGGAAAGTTCCCTGTACGTTTTACTCAATTTTTTCAGGGCCACCTCTTCAAGCGAAAAGGATTCACCCGTGAGTTCTTCGAGGAATCTGAGGAAAGGATCTTTGATTTGTGGGTAGGTTCTCAATCGGTACTCCTCAATGCCGGCCAGTGAGGCAGATAGCTCAATGGCATCGTGCAGGCCACCTATTTGGTCTATAAGCCCGGAGTGCAATGCATCTTCGGCCAACCATATTCGGCCCTGAGCCAGTTCGTGAATTTCTTCGTAACTCATATTTCGCGACCCGGCAACCAGGTTTACAAAGCGATCGTAGGTTTGCTCAACAAGTTCCTGAAAGTACTCGTGTTCCTTTTCTGAAAAGTCTTTCATTGGATTGAAGCTCAGAGCGTGTGGACTTGTTGTAATGGTATCGTAATGAATTTCCAATTTATTTTGTACCAGGTCATTGAGATTGGCCATTAAAAAGAATACTCCGATGGATCCCGTTATTGTTTGTGGTTCTGCCAGTATGTGATCGGAGGCACAGGCAATATAATATCCGCCGGAAGCAGCTACATCGCCCATGGAGACGACCAGTTCTTTCCCGCTTTCCCGGAGTCGAAGTAGGGCGTTGTATATATTGTCGGATGCGATCACACTTCCTCCGCCGGAATTGACTCTGAGTACCACCGCTTTAATATCCTCATTGTCGATGATGTCTTGAATGGCTTTGACATAGATTTCATCCGAAATGACACCGCCCTGATCATTTCCACCGAGGATGGCCCCCTCTGCATAGATTACTGCGATGTGATTGTCCGCTCTGGACCTTCTGTCTGACCGTGTACTTGCAAAATAATCTGCAGCTGAAATGGTCTTCATCTTTTCATCTTCTATATTTAAAGCCGTTTTAATTCTCTGTCGGAAATCCTCTTTGTTCTCAACGGCATCTACCAGACGCAGTTCGAGAGCCGATTGGTCATCTCTGCTTCTGAGTTCATCGGCAATTTCCCTCAATTTTTCCACCGGAATATTTCTGTTTACAGAAATTTCCTCCAGAAAATATTGGTAGGATCCATTGAGGATATCTGTTAATTGCTCTCTGTTTTCCTCACTAAAATCCCTTCTGTGAAAAGTTTCTCCCGCTCCCTTGTAGTCACCGGCGGTATATACATAGAAGTCAATACCTAGTTTTTTGAAAAAATCGGGCATGAAAGTACCCAGTATTCCGAGGCCCCTGAAGTCAATGGCCCCAAAAGGGTTGAGACTGATGTGATCGGCTGTACTTGCCAGGTAATACTCCCCCTGAGTAAAGTAAGTGCCGTGTACAAAAATGGGCTTGCCCGAATTGCTGAAATTGCGCAGTTCTTCATTGAGCTGGCTGGCAGCTGTAACATTGAGGACAGGGCGGTTCAGTTCCATTTGGATAGCGATAATTTTATCGTCTGCTGCTGCGTGTTTTACGGCCTCGATTAAACTTCGGTACCCCAGTTTATCCTTTTTGGAAAATTCAAAAGTAGAGGAGGGTTTGTTGTCAGTGAGTTCAGGGATAAATTCACTCAACTTCAGTTTTAAAACCGTTTCTTTTTGAACTTTAACCGTTGAATCGGGTGAGAAAGAGGCAAACATGGCCACGAAGAAAATAACAGTAAAAAAAGTGATGACTACAAAGGCCACCACAATCCCGAGACAGGAAGCAAGCGTATACTTTAAAAAACTCTTCATTTGATTGTATTTTTATTTTATTGAAACTGAAGTGACAGAATTTATAAAACGCTACTGATTTGTTTTGATAAAGTTTGCTCTCAGTAATTGTCGAAATTGGGAATGCCATTCAATTTGTAATTAGAACCATTCCACCCTTCTATAATACAAAGTTATCATTTAAAATTTTCTGGAAACTTGTTAATTATACCAATCCACATATTTAATCGAAAAGCGTTCCTTTTTCTCGACCAATATAATGTGTCCCGGAGGTATAAGTGCTTTGCATGATATTTAAAAAGTACCGAAGGTCGTCCGGATTACCTTCAAACTCCATATCGTTGGAGTCGATAATTACGACCGGTATGTCCTTGATAAGTTGAGAAAAATAGTTAAAATAGGCCGCTTGAATTTTTTCGAGGTAGTTTTCCGAAATGTCCCTTTCATATGAACGATCCCTTTTCTTTATTAATTTCAATAACTGCTGCGGAGTCCTGTGTAGATAAAAAATGATGTCTGGCAGGGGCAGACTGGAGGCAAGTGCATCGTAAATTCTCCTGTACAGTTCGAGTTCTTTGCCTTTGAGGTTTCCTACGGCAAACAAAAGGGATTTAACAAAAATGTAATCTGAAATAAATTTTTGATCGAACAAATTGGAGTTGACTTCGTGATCCTTGAGTTGTTTAAAGCGTTCTGAGAGAAAAAAGAGTTCTACCTGGAGAGCAAACCTCTCCTGATTTCGGTAAAAGTTTTCCAGAAACGGGTTGTCGGTGAATTGCTCAAGTATCAACTCCCGTTCGCTGAGTTCTGCCAATATTTTACACAGAGTTGTTTTTCCTGCGCCGATATTGCCTTCAATAGCTATAAATTTGTAGGGAAAGTCCATGGCCGGTGGAAACATTTAATGGCTTTTGATTTAAATCATTTAAGGACCGACCGAAAGGGAGTCTTTGGCCAAAAAAAACAATTCTATCAATGGCTTTCAACTCTTGCAAATTCCGCTTCCCGGTATACGCCCTTGTGGAGTTTCTCGGAAATACTTTTAAAAGCTTTCAAGGTAATGTCCATATCTTCTTTACAGTGGGCTGCCGTGGGGATCAACCTGAGCAAGATCATTCCCTTGGGTATGACCGGGTATATGACTATCGAGCAAAATACCTTGTGATTCTCACGCAGATCTTTTACCAGATGAGTGGCTTCTTCCACCGATCCTTTCATATATACCGGAGTGACACATGAATTGGTTTCACCTATGTCGAGCTTCAAGTCCCTTAATCCCTGTTGGAGGTAATTCACATTGAGCCAAAGGTTTTCCTTGAGTTCGGGTTGGCTTTTCAGCAACTCCAATCTTTTTATGTTACCCAACACAATGGGCAGTGGCAGCGATTTGGCAAACATTTGCGAACGCATATTGTACATTAGGTACTGTATGATGTCTTTATCCGCAGCAAAGAAAGCTCCAATACTGGCCATTGATTTAGCGAAAGTAGAAAAGTACACATCGATTTGATCCTGTACACCCTGTTCCTCACCTGCACCAGCACCTGTTTCTCCAAGTGTTCCAAACCCGTGTGCGTCGTCTACCAATAACCTGAATGGGTATTTATTTTTTAAAGCAACGATTTCTTTGAGTTTACCCTGATCGCCTCGCATTCCAAAAACGCCCTCTGAGATGACCAGTATCCCACCACCGGATTTTTGGGTCAACCTTTCTGCCCTTTGGAGATTCTTTTCAAGGCTCTCCATATTGTTGTGATCAAATGCAAAGCGCTTGCCTAAATGCAATCTGACACCATCTACGATACAAGCATGGCTCTCTGAATCGTATACGATGACATCCTTTCTGGAAACCAGGGCGTCTATGGCCGAGACAATTCCCTGATAGCCGAAGTTTACAACATAAGAGCTTTCCTTGCGGACAAAATCAGCCAATTGCTGTTCCAGGGTTTCGTGGTATTGGGTATGGCCGGACATCATTCGGGCACCCATGGGGTAAGCCAACCCCCAATCTGCAGCAGCTTCTGCATCAGCGGCCCGTACTTCCGGATGGTTGCCGAGTCCGAGGTAATCATTGATGCTCCACATGACTACCTCATGGCCCCTGAACCTCATTCGGGGTCCAAGCGGCCCTTCTAATTTTGGGAAGACATAGTATCCCTCCGCTTTTTCTGCGTATTTACCGAGGGGTCCTTTGTTGTTTCTGAATTTATTAAATATATCCATTTGTTAGTTTTTTTATTATTTAGTTCTTTCCAGTATGTTTTCTTCTGCACTAGCAGTTTGAACATTTGAACCGTTGATAAAGCCCATCATTCTCAACCAGTTGGGATCATAAATTTTTGTGAGGTACCTGCTGCCGTGATCCGGAAATAACACCACCAAAAAATCTCCGTTTTTAAAATACGACCTCAGTTGCCACAAGCCGGCCAGCACCGCTCCGCTTGAGTATCCGGCCATGATGCCTTCAGTTCTGGCGAGGTATCGCGCAGCCATAGAACTGTCTCGGTCTGATACCTCAATAAATTTATCGATGATATCGAAATTCACATTTGCTGGAATGATATTTTTTCCGACGCCCTCCAGAGAGGTGGTTGTGGTCGGTAAATCGTATTTTCCCGTTTCGTGATACTGTTTTAAAATAGAAGCTTGAGAGTCCACGCCGTAAATTTTGATTTTCGGGTTTCTTTCCTTGAGAAATTTCCCGGCACCTGAAATGGTTCCCCCTGTACTTGCCGAAGCCACAAAATGTGTAATCCTCCCTTCCGATTGTTCCCATATTTCAGGACCTGTCGTGAGGTAGTGAGCTTCGGAATTTCCCTTGTCGTAGTTTTGATTGAGGTAGTAGGAGTTGGGA
>SKYC01000043.1 GCA_007128085.1 Saprospiraceae bacterium
ATGCAGCCTGCTTGCATGGTGCAGGATTTATTGTGGTCGCTGACCGTGATATTATTTGTTTTTCTCAAACCTAGATCCCTGGAAAAAATCATTGGGCCGCTGTAAAAATAAATTACGAATATAAGTTGACTGGTTCGATTAATACATTAATTGACGGTTGAAATTTGGGAAAGAATACTCTATTGGGACTTTTTACAGACATGAGTTAAGTACTTGAATGTTGGGTGGATAAAGCACTTTTTTTATTATTTAAATCCAATATTTGCTCTTTTTAGAGGTTCGAATGGGGTGCAATAGAAGGCCTTAGATCAATGCCTGTAAGTATCTGTAAATGAGAGATAAGAGTTGATTTAACTGTTTGTTTGCAACGCCTTGACAAACTACATTTGATAATATTTGTTGAATTTTGTATCTTTGCACACCATTTCAAAAACCATAAATTTTTTTCCTATGTCGATAACCACCGCTGCCACCCATTTAAAAGTCGATGAAAAAGTCCGGAACAGTCAGTTCATCAATGAGGTATTGATGGATTATTGGATTTGTTGTGTGAGCAGGGAGGCCAGCATTTTAGGCAGAAAGGAGGTTTTGACAGGAAAGGCGAAGTTCGGGATTTTAGGGGATGGAAAGGAGGTTCCTCAAGTGGCTATGGCCAGGGCCTTTAAGCGAGGAGATTTTCGGGCCGGTTATTACAGGGATCAGACTTTTATGATGGCCATGGGGCTGTGTACCGTAGAGGGCTATTTTGCTCAATTGTACAGCGATGTAGAAAACGATCCGTTCAGTGGAGGAAGGCAAATGAACAGTCACTTTTCAGGACCACTTACCGACTCTAATGAGGAATGGCTTGAACATACCCAAAACTTCAATATTTCTTCAGATATTTCCCCTACCGGCGGACAAATGGCTCGCGCGTTCGGATTGGCTTTTGCGTCTAAAAAATACAGAAATGCCGACGATTTAGATCACATGAAGCATCTTTCCAATAAGGGAAATGAAGTGTGTTTCTGTACCATTGGCGATGCATCTACTTCTGAAGGTATTTTCTGGGAGGTGATGAATGCCGCAGTGGTTGAAAGGGTGCCTTTGGCCGTATCTGTATGGGATGATGGTTACGGTATTTCGGTCCCCAAAGAATATCAGACGGCCAATGGATCTATTTCTAAAGCACTGAGTGGATTTGCCTCGGAGGACAACGACAAGGGAATGGATATTTACAGATTGAGTGCTTACGATTATCCGTCTCTTTGCGAAGCCTATGAAAAGGGTATTGACAAAGTGAGACAGCTACACCGCCCGGCACTATTTCATATAGAAGATTGCACTCAGCCTCAGGGGCATTCTACTTCAGGGTCCCACGAGAGGTACAAAAGCAAAGAGCGGTTGCAATGGGAGCAGGACTTTGACTGCATCACCAAAATGGAAGAGTGGATGCTTGCCTCGGACATTGTAGATTCCGAAAAGCTGGAAGAAATCAGGACACAGGCGAAAAAATATGTTCGCGAAGCCAAAAAGAGCGCCTGGGACAACTTTTATCAGCCGGTAAAAACGGAGTGGAATCAACTTAAAAATCTATTCGCTCAAATAAAAAAGGAAAATCCTGAGATCGAAGAAATAACAGCAATCGAAGGAGAATTGAAGTCTGCTTTTGACCCCCAGAGATACGAATTGTTGAAGGCGGGAAGAAAAATGTGGATGGCTTGTATCGGTATGGAGTCAGAGGGTATTTCAAAACTGGCTGACTGGATTGAAGCTGAAAAAGAATTGGGGAAAGATCGCTACCAGACCCACTTGTACGCCTCCGGGGACAAATCTGCTCTGCAGGTGCCCGTGGTTCCCGCTAAATTTGGTGATGAACCCAAAATTGTCAATGGTTATGAAGTTTTGAATAAGTTCTTTGATACAGCCTTAATGCGGGACCCCGCTCTGTTCGCCTTTGGAGAAGATGTCGGTAAAATTGGTGATGTCAATCAGGGTTTTGCGGGTATGCAGGATAAGTACGGTGAACACCGCGTTTTTGATACGGGAATCAGAGAGTGGAGCATAGTTGGACAAGCCATTGGTATGGCCATGCGGGGGTTAAGGCCCATTGCAGAGATTCAATACCTCGATTACCTGATGTACGGTTTAACGGCCTTGACCGATGATCTCGCTACACTGAGATACAGATCCGTAGGTACTCAAATAGCTCCGGTTATTATTCGCACCAGAGGACACCGACTCGAGGGAATTTGGCACACGGGTTCACCGGTGGGAATGATGTTGTGCGCCCTGAGAGGAATATATATCCTGATGCCGAGAAATATGACTCAAGCCGTCGGTATGTACAACACCATGCTTAAGTCAAATGATCCGGCCATTATCGTCGAGTGTCTCAACGGCTATCGCCTCAAAGAACAGATGCCAGAAAATATTGCTGATTTCACTTTGCCATTGGGTGTTCCCGAAGTACTCAGAGAGGGATCCGACGTCACTTTGGTCACCTATGGTTCGTGTGTAAGGATCGCTGAAGATGCTGCGGATCAACTCCAAAAACTGGGTATTTCCATTGAACTCATTGATGTACAAACCCTGATTCCTTTTGACCTGGAGCACCAAATTGTCGAGTCCCTCAAAAAGACCAACAGAATTGTATTTCTGGACGAGGATGTTCCGGGTGGATCCAGTTCATATATGATGCAAAAGGTGCTCGAGGAACAAAATGGGTACTTTTATCTGGACTCTAAACCGATGACCATCACAGCGACTCCCAACCGTTCTCCCTATGGGTCTGACGGTGACTATTTTTGTAAACCCTCTGCGGAAGATGTGGTTGAAGAAATTTATAGGATGATGAAAGAGGTGCATCCAGACTCCTTTTCCGGAGATATGGACGGTTCGTTAACTAAGTAATCCGAGAAGCTCCAATCGGGAAGAAGTGGTGGGATAGTTCAATCAGCGATTAAGGCCTGCTTATTTTATTGATCAGTCCGTTGAAAATAAAATAGTGGAAGGGGAGTACGAGGTACCAGTATACTCTCCCGAGCAGACCCAATGGTCTGAATGTAGCATTTTGCTCAAGGATTAAACAATCGCTCTCTTCTTTTAATTTAAACTCAAGCCATGCCTCCCCGGGCAACTTCATTTCTGCAAACAGCAATAAATGCCCTTTCTCTTTGTCCGCAACAATAACCCTCCAAAAGTCCAATGCATCTCCGGGGTAGATTTCGAGGGGATGTGTGCGGCCTCTGCGGAGACCGATGCCCCCTGCGAATTTGTCTAACAGTCCGCGAATTTTCCAGAGAAAAGTGCCGTAGTACCAGCCCGTATCACCACCTATAGACCAAATTCTTTCAAGGATCTTTTGTCGGTCGTCTTTTTTTAATGTGCGCTTTTTTTTGTCGTAAAAACAGCCGTAAACCGGAATCTCCATCTGATCCATTAAATCCAAGTTGGTTTTAGAAGTGGAAAAAGCATCCTTCCAACTGCTGATGACCATTTTTTGCTCGATTCTTTGGAAAGCAAGTCGAACAGCCTCTTCATAACCGATGAGTTCAATTCCCAGTTCGGTTGCGAGATTGTTGGGCCGGGCAATTACGTCAACTTTCATACTTTCAACGAGGTGGCTGGCCAGTTTGTAGGAAGTAGAAGTAATAAAATACAGCCAATAAGACGACAGTTTTGGTGTCATTAAGGGAATGGTAAAAATCCACCTTTTCAGACCCCTTACTTTTGCAAACCCCAGCAACATTTCTTTGTAAGTGAGTATTTCTTTGGCAGAAATATCGTAGGACTGATGGTGGTATTGCTCCTGTCCCAATACCCCGGTGAGAAACTGAATCACATTTCTAATCGCGATGGGCTCTGTTTTGGTCTGAACCCATTTTGGGGCGACCATTACAGGGAGCTTTTCCGTTAAATCCCTTATTATTTCAAATGATGCACTTCCCGATCCGACAATAATTCCGGCTCTCAGAGCAGTGAGAGGGATTTTTCCACCCTCGAGAATTCTTTCAACCTCCAGACGCGATTGAAGATGTGGGGAAAGTCGATCCGCATTGACGATGCCCGTCAGGTATATTATTTGTTTGCAATCGGTTCTCTCAATGACCTTTACAAAATTCTCCGCCACCTTTTTCTCTCTTTCTTCAAAACCCCGGCCCCCGGTCATGGAGTGCACTAAATAGTAGGTGGCATCGATTTCTTTGGGAAGATCGTCGTTGTTTTTTGTCTCCAGTAAATCAATTTTCAGAATTTGGTCATCCGGCAGGTTGTATTTGTTGTTGTACCTGCCTTTGTCTCTTATAGATGCATATACCCGGTGACCGTTGTTTATTAAAACGGGTATGAGTCTTCTGCCAATGTATCCGTTTGCGCCGGTAACGAGTATGTTCATGGTAGGAGTTGTTTGTGACCCTGGAACTTTAGACTGGACAAAGGGAATTTGCTGAGAATTCACTTTTTGAAGTCCAATGTCCGAATGATATTGAAAGTTTTTTCAGCCTTGTTAATGCTAAAAAGAGAAATTCAATGTAAGTTGTTCATACTTCGCTCTCCATTATTTATTCTGTGGTCGGGATATAGAACTGCAGAAACCTCATGATTTATGAGGCCCAGCAGTTTGTAGGGATAACAAAGGCCACAGTCCCAATTCAACAGTTCTGCATCAAAGCGAGGTCGGGAAAATGCCGCTATTGTTTGATCACTTTCAGGACTTTTCTCCGTATGCCATCGGTAATTTCTATAAAATAA
>SKYC01000333.1 GCA_007128085.1 Saprospiraceae bacterium
AGATGCAGGAAGACATGCGCTCATTGAGAAAACTACTGGACAACCTCATTTCCATTTCTTTTGACCAGGAAGACCTGATCTCCGATTTCAATCGCACCAACATCAATACACCGAGGTATAATGAGCTGATGAGGGAGCAATTTAAACTGAATAACGACTTTGAAGTGGTGGAGGACAGTTTGATTGCCCTTTCTAAAAGAGTCATGCAGCTTGAGACTTATATTTTGAACAAAGTAACGGATGTGAAGCGACACATGGGAAGAGGCATGGAGCAACTCGAAGAGAGGCGCAAGAGTCAGGCCTCTGATGATCAGCGAAGAATCATGACCTACGTCAATGATCTCGCCCTCATGCTGAGTGAAACCATGGAGCAAATGCAGGAAGAAATGGCCGGAATGATGCCGGGCAATCAGATGTGCCAGGATCCCGGTGGTGAAGGTGGCGGAGGGGACGGCGAAGGTCCGGTGGATAAAATCACCGAAGGCCAGGATAAGCTCGGTGAAGAAATGGAGCGCATGGGTCAACAACAAGGCGAGGGCCAGGAGGGCTCGGCCGAAGAATTTGCGAGAATGGCCAGAGAGCAGGCCGCACTCAGGAAAATGTTGGAAGAACTACAACAGAGAAGAGGAGAACAAGGCATGGGATCCGAAGAACTCCAGGAAATTATAGATAAAATGAACGAGAATGAAAAAGATTTGGTTAATAGAAGACTGAACAGGGAGTTGATTGAAAGACAGCGCGATATTCTCAGACACCTGTTGAGAGCTGAGCAAGCTGACAGAGAAAGAGAACTAGACGAAAAGCGGAGAGGGGAAGTTGCACAGCAAAGGACGCGGGAAATGCCTCCGGAACTCAAGGAGTATTTGCGACAAAGAGAATCTGAAATTAATTTTTATCGCTCAGTATCTCCGGGTCTGTCCCCCTACTATCAGTACCTGGTAGATGAATACTACCGCTCATTGCGCTCAAATTGATTGCCTTGGTTTCATTTTGTAATGTTTAATTCTCGCATTCATGTTCGTATTGGAGTCCAAACCTGAATCTATCTGTGAGCTGGAATCTTTTGTCCGGTCGATAGCCGATAAATACCAACTCAATGAAAGTCTCTATGCCGACATTCTGCTCACTCTTACGGAAGCAGTTAACAACGCTATTTTGCACGGGAATAAAAAGGACTGCAACAAAAAAGTAAACATTCACCTCAAACAAAACAACGACCGACTCCACATCTTTGTGGAGGATCAGGGAAATGGTTTCGATCCGGACTCCCTGAAAAATCCCACCGACCCGGATCAAATTCAAGGTTGCGGCGGCCGCGGAGTCTATCTCATTAATCAAATATGCCATTCCGTTCACTTTCACAAAAACGGAAGTGTGGTTCAACTCTGTTTTCAAATATGACTCAGGAGAACCATCCCGTCCGTTTTTTTGCAGAAGAAGTCGATATGCCATCCGTGAATCTGTCCCGCGCAGCCCGGTGGTTGGAAAAAGTCGCTCGGGAAGAAAAGCAAGCTCTGGGTGAAATATCGGTTATTTTCTGCAGCGATGAATATCTCTATCGCCTGAATGTCGAACACCTCCAACACCACACCTATACCGACATCATCACCTTTCCCTATTCAGATTCCGATGGTATTTCAGGGGATTTATTCATTTCGACGGAGAGGGTGGAAGAAAATGCCAGAGAGTTCAACAGCACATTTGAAGAAGAGCTCCACCGAGTACTTGTGCACGGACTGTTGCATCTGCTCGGCTATACCGATAAAACCGATGAGGAAAAAACGGAGATGCGAAGGCTGGAGGACCACTACCTGAAAGAGGTGTTCAATAGAGCCTGAAGGTATCCCCGACAGAAATTGAGAATGCCGACCGGCCGATTGTAGAGGAAAAAAATTGCCGCTGCCGGCAAAAAGTTTGATACATTTGCATCAACAACCTCTTTTTCAATGGCTCTGATAAAAAAACTGGCCGGAGATACCACGATTTACGGTTTATCCTCTGTGTTTGGAAAGGTCATCAATTACCTGTTGGTGCCTCTTTACACCCTGGTTTTCGCTGAGGGAGAGTACGGTATTGTTTCAGAGCTCTACGCCTATACCGCTTTTGCCATGGTCATTCTCCTCTACAGAATGGAGACGGCTTATTTTCGCTTTGGCGCAGAAAAATCGAACCGGAGCAATGCCTTTAATACCGGCATGACATCCATATTGATTTCCACTATCTTTTTGACAGTTGCTCTTTTTTTTCTGGCCAATCCCTTTGCTGAATGGATAAAACTGAGGGAAGTCCATCAACCGCTCATCAAAATTCTGGTGTTTATCTGGGCCATGGATGTACTCTGCGAGATGCCCTTTGCCCGATTGAGACTAGAGGGAAGAGCCCTGCGGTTTGCCGGTATTAAACTGACCAATATTGGTGTGAATATCGGGCTGAATTTGTTCTTTTTACTCTTCTGTCCTTTTGTCCTTCAAGCGGAAAACTGGGATTGGGCAAAAGCCCTCATTGAACCCTGGTACGACCCCCATTTCGGTATCGGTTATGTCTTTGTCGCCAATCTCATCGCGAGTTTAACGGCCGTCCTTTTGTTGGTTCCACAATGGAGCGGATTTGCTTTCCAGCTGGATACGGGTCTGTGGAAGAAAATGGTGGGATACTCCGCACCCCTGATCATCGCCGGTCTGGCAGGAATTACCAATGAAATGCTGGACAGGGTTTTACTCAAACACCTGCTCCCCTTTTCTCTGGAGGAAAACGAAAGACAACTCGGTATTTACTCCGCATGCTATAAACTCGCTATATTTATGGCCCTGTTTACCCAGGCCTTTCGCTACGCCGCAGAACCCTTCTTTTTTCAACATGCCAAAAACTCCAAAGCACCGGACCTGTACGCGGCCATCGGAAAGTACTTTTTCATTGTCGGGTTGCTGGCTTTTTTAGTCGTCACACTTTACCTGGATATTTTCAAACACTTTCTCAGAAGAGAGGGATACTGGGAGGGATTGGGAGTGGTACCCATTTTACTGCTCGCCAACCTGATGCTGGGACTGTATTACAATTTGTCGGTCTGGTACAAACTCACCGATAAGACCATCATGGCCAGCTGGATTGGCCTTGGAGGTGCACTGGTAACGGCTCTGCTCAACATTTGGTGGATACCCGTATTCGGATATGTGGGATCGGCCTGGGCTACGCTGATTTGCTACACACTCATGTGCCTGATATCCTATATTGTCGGTAAGAATTACTTCCGCCTGCCCTATGAGTGGGGGAGAATGCTGTTGTACACCTCCTTCGCCCTCTTCTTGTTCCTGATGCACGATCACCTTATCAATCCCATAATGGAATCCCACTGGAGCATCTATCTCCTTCGAATTGCAATGATCGCCCTGTTTGTAATCCCCGTATGGGCGGAGGAAAAAGAAAAGCTGAGGAAACTGGTGGCCGCATAACCCGAATGCATCCGGGTTAAAATGGTGTTGGCACTTGGGACTGTCTTACAGCCATTGCGTTTTCAACCAAAACATAATGTCGCTGCGCCGCATAATGGCGTAAACGACCAATCCAATGGCCAGAAAAAGAGCCGTCACCTTAAAGTTTCGGCTATCCCTTTTGTAGCGCTCCCTCCTGCTCAATCGCCTGTGTTTGGAAGAAAATGACATAAAATTTGTTCCGTTTATTAACTCAATGCATGGACTTAGAAATAAATTCCATAAAATCGCTGCAAAGGTAATTAATTGTTTACAACAAATATTCTACCCGGATTATTTCTGAAAGCATAGAATGGCCAAAGTGAGAAACCGTCTTAATCGTTGTCCTGGAGGTCTTTGATTTTTCTCGTACTCGCTCTGTTGATGAACCAGAGCAAGGGACCGACTATGAAAAAACCCGCAGACAACCACAACACCAGAGATATTATACCGCTGAGAGAAAAGTAAATCTCCAAAAAGCTCTTGTCAACAAGCTGAACCAAATTGACAAAAACAAAGCCAAACAACCCAAATATCAATCCAGTAGTCCGACAAAATTTCCACATAGTTCTTTCCGATTTCTGATGAATTCACGCAGTCACCTCCTACCAAAAGGTCGATCTACTTATAGTTATCTCTTATGGAGTTAAAATATTGTGCTAAGTCCGGCATTTTTGTGAGTCTCTTATAATATCTAAGATCTTTGAAATAATCGCCCATCTGGTAATCACAGTCCTAAAGTTCTCCCCGGATCAACCGAACAAATAAGATCAAATTAGGTTAAATACGTATCCGGGCTAAGTTGCTGACGACCTTTTTTGGCCTTCAATCCATCGGGAGAATTGCATGATTGCCGTTTCCCGGCCTTTGATTAGACATCCTCTTCAGGAAAAATAACTCATGGAAAAACTCAATAAATCCGGACGGCCGGAGCGAAACCGTACCCGACTCCTGATCATCGATCTTCAGGAAAAGCTGATGCCGGTTATCCACGAGCGACAAAAACTGTCAGAGAAGGTGAACATCCTGATCAAGGGTATGGAAATTCTGAAAGTTCCCACGGTAGTAACAGAGCAATACCCAACCGGCCTTGGAAAAACCGATGCTGCGATCCAACTCCCCGAAGATTTTCATTGCTACGAGAAAATTTGTTTCAGCGGAATCAAATGCCAGCCTGTTCTCGAGCATTTGAAAGCAGAAAAAATTACCGACCTGGTCATCTGTGGAGTGGAAGCTC
>SKYC01000404.1 GCA_007128085.1 Saprospiraceae bacterium
GAAAAATTTACCGGTGGGCCGTGAGTGAGGTGGCCACCGTGAGAGAGGTCAAACCCCAGAATGGTGTCTCCCGGATTTAACAAGCTTAAAAATACAGCAGCATTGGCTTGTGAGCCACTGTGGGGCTGTACATTTGCATATTCCGCATTGAACAACTTCTTCAATCGCTCTATGGCCAGTAATTCAATCTGATCAATTATTTCACATCCACCGTAATACCGCTTGCCGGGGTAACCCTCCGCGTATTTGTTGGTGAGACAAGTGCCCATGGCTTCTAATACTTCCGGGTGCACAAAATTTTCCGAGGCGATGAGTTCAATGCCCTCGCGCTGCCTTTTTTCTTCTCTGTTAATCAAGCTGAATACTTCCTGATCTTTCTTTCCTATATTCATTTTTCAATATTTATTCAATCCAATTTTTTACTGAAATTTAAAGGTCGGAAAATCTTTTCTCACCCCTTTGGTCATTTTCGACCACCACTTACTTTTTTGCTAAACTATAAAAGTTTGATGATTTACTATCCACGATCAATCAAATAAAAGAAATTTTTTTGGTGTCCTTTACCCAAATAATGGAGAATTTATAACTGCGGGTAAGTGAGGTAGTGTTTGATCACTTTTCCCGAACTGTAGAGTTGATTTGGAAATTCTGAATAGGGGACCACCGCTCCATCTTTTTTGAGAATGAGTATTTCATCTCTGTGAATCCTGTAGGCCGTATTGCTCTCTTCTCCACTGATGACAAAGTATTGGGCCTCCTCCTGAGTCAGGCCGAAGACTTCAGCAGTATTATTTATTTTTTGACTGATTCGCCCCTTTTCTGTCGGTTCGTCACTCAACTCAATTTTAAACAACCTACGGTTTAAAAACCGCTCTGCCAGCTCCCGTAGTATAAAATCACCCTTCCACTTACTGCTTTCTTTCAGGGAGTAAAGAATGTTGATGTCGTCCATTTGAAGAAATTCATCCAGCCAGGGACCTGGATTTTTTGGGTCACTATCCAAATTCAGCAATTTTGCCAAATGCGGACAAACAGGTGGTTGGTTGCCGTTTGTGATTAAGTATTTGAGTCGTTTCAGCCAGGACAAAAGCATTTTTTCAGCAGCTACGGCGGTTTTGTGCAAGTACACCTGCCAGTACATCAATTTGCGGGCTGTCAAAAATTTTTCAAGAGAATAAATTCCTTTCTCCTCAATCACCAACTGGTTTTGAGAGGTATTCAACATCAGTGTTATTCGGTCGTAGCTGATGACGCCCTCGGCTACTCCGGTATAGAAGCTGTCTCTGCTGAGGTAGTCCATTCTGTCCATATCGAGTTGACTGGCCACCAATTGATTCAGAAAAGGTTTGTGGTATTGGCCTTTAAAAATTTCAAGAGCAGTGCTCAGACGGCCATCAAACTCCTCATTCAGTTTTTCAATCAAAACCCGACTTATACTTTCGTGAGATAAATTGACCAAATGCCCCTCAAGGGCATGGGAGTATGGCCCGTGTCCCACATCGTGTAATAAAATGGCCAGTCGTGCCCCCTCCTTTTCACTTTCTGTGATTTCCGTTCCCTTGGACTCGAGCACATTTAAGGCATTTTGCATTAAATGAAAAGCCCCCATGGCGTGGTGAAAGCGCGTGTGCATCGCTCCGGGATAGACCAGATGAGAACAACCCAATTGAGAAATTCTCCGGAGTCTCTGTACCCAGGGATGATCTAAAACATCTAAAAATAAACCTCTTGGGACGCTGATAAATCCATAGATGGGGTCATTGACAATTTTATAGGGCTTCATGGTTATAATTTTGTATTCATTTCAGAGTGCAGGCTCACGGATAACAGCTTGACGCTCTTTAATTTTTAATCTTTTCATCAGATTCCCGGAACCATTCAGGCATCTGTTTTTTACAATCTCGTGAAAAAGACAGATGTATTGTTGTCCGGTAAATTGCACTAATTTTCGTGCAGCCTGCGTTGATTAGATGCGGGTAAAGATAAGGACTTGTTTGTTCCTAATCAAAAATGTCCGACCATCCCCTTTTTGTTTATATAAAAAAAACTTTGAATGAGTGAAATCAATATACTTTGGGCCGACGATGAAATAGAAATGCTCAAGCCTTTGCAGATTTTTTTAGAGAAAAAAGGATATCGTTTACACACCGTTTCCAATGGTTATGACGCTATCGATCTATTGAAAGAGAACGGCAAAATCGATGTGGTCTTTTTGGACGAGTCCATGCCGGGATTAAGCGGCCTTGAAACACTGGGGCAGATGAAGGAATTCAGATCCGATATTCCGGTGGTCATGATTACCAAAAACGAGGCCGAAAGCATTATGGATGAAGCCATTGGGTCTCAGATTGCCGATTACCTGATCAAACCCGTAAATCCGCATCAAATACTTTTGAGTTTAAAAAAGATAATCGACAACAAGCGTTTGGTCGGGGAAAAAACGAGTTCGGATTATCAGCAGGAATTTCGGAATTTGCTGATGGAGATCAATAGTGGACCCGGTCTGACTGAATGGATAGAGATTTACAAAAAGCTGGTCAACTGGGAACTCAAACTGGAGGGGTCTCAATTTGAGCAGATGATGGATATTCTGGCCATGCAGAAAAAAGAGGCCAATTCCGAATGGTCTAAATTTGTGAGCTCCAATTATCTGGACTGGCTGGATTCGTCCAACCAGGATGCTCCGGTCATGTCTCACAATATGATGAGAAAGTTTGTGTTGCCGGAACTGGAAGAAGGAATTCCCACCGTTTTTGTTTTGATGGATAATATGAGGTACGATCAGTGGCGAATCATAGAACCGATACTCAAGGAGAAGTTTTATCTCGAAAAGGAAAATCACTTTTTAAGTATACTCCCCACCACGACCCAATACAGCCGGAATGCCATTTTTGCAGGGATGATGCCGGACGATATACAAAAGCGTTTTCCCGAGCAGTGGCTGAACGACAATGAAGACGGGGGTAAAAATATGTACGAGGAGGATTTTTTAAAAGATCAGTTGAGCAGGCTGGTAAAAAGAGATTTAAAGACCACCTATATCAAAGTGACGCGCCACCACTTCGGAAAACAACTGGCGGACAAAATGACCAATTTTCTGGACAACGATCTGACCGTTATTGTCTATAATTTTATAGACATGCTCTCACACGCCAGGACCGAGATGGAAGTACTCAAAGAACTCGCTGCAGATGAAGCCGCTTACCGATCCATTACCCGATCGTGGTTTTTGCATTCTCCACTATGGGCGGGATTGCAAAAAATTGCAGACAAGAAAGTGAGAATTATCTTTACCACAGACCATGGAACCATCCGGGTTGCAACCCCTTCCAGGGTGGTGGGAGATAAGGATACCACGACCAATTTGAGGTATAAGGTGGGTAAAAACCTCCGCTATCAGGACAGTGATGTATTCGATCTGAGAGATCCCAAAGCGGGGGGATTGCCGCGGCCCAATATCAGTTCCACATTCATATTTGCGAAAGAGGATCGATTCTTTTTGTATCCCAATAACTACAATCATTACCACAACTACTATCAGGATACTTTTCAGCACGGAGGCATATCTCTGGAGGAAATGATTTGTCCATTTGGTATATTCCGAAGCAAAGTGTAGGCACTTTTTAGCTGTTTAAAGATTATCCTAATTATTATTAACCATTCAGAAGGTAGATGGCTTATGTTCGATAAAGTAGAACAACGCTTAAAATACGATAAAATGGATGCAACAAGAAAACAAGAGTACGATCAACACCTGAAAAGTTTACAGGTCTCTAAAAGTATGATTGAAACTGCACGATTAGAAGAGAAAATTCAAATGATTTTTAGTAGTTAAAGAGAGGGAATTGAGATTCCGCTTATCGCTAAAATTCTCTCTATTTCAGAAGAGGAGGTGATGAAAGTGTTAAAAAGTGAAGCTTTATTGTAAATGAGTTTTTGATACAAACTTCCATGCACCAATAGTAAGCAAACGTTTCCCGCATATTCACTGGTTTGGCAATAGTAGGTTGACTAACCCTAAACAATATCTCACCGCGGAGACGCTGAGTGCGCAGAGATTTCGCAATGATAAATCACAATATACATAATGGTATTCTATTCTTTTTCCGTTTCTAGTTTTTGAACCTCCCGACATTATATTATTCTTCAATGAGGTAATATAAATCCACAAGCCCCTATGCGTCTTAGCCACGCCTTGGCGTGGCTAAGAATTAAATTAGATTAATAAATTAATTCCCATTACAAAGAACCCTTCACAACCCTTTCACCGAATTAACACCAACTCCCCGTGGAAAACCTCCCTCTCTCCATCTTCAAACTCCGCGATAAGGGTGTACACATATACCCCTCCCGGCAATTCCTCTCCGTTCATGGTTCCGTCCCAATGAATCTCCGTGGAAACCTGTTCGTACACCTTGCTGCCCCAACGGTTGTATATGGACACCTCGACCCGGTGAAGATCAGATACCGGATAAATAGTCCAAAGATCATTGATTCCGTCGTAATTGGGTGAAAAGGCAGTTGGTATATATATTTTTCGCGATGGGCAGTCGCCTATCCATTTTTCGGCATAGACCCGGCAATCCTCAGCTGTTTTCGCTTCAAAACTGTACAGACCCGACTCATAGACCTGAATGATAGTGCTGCTCTGTCCCGTATTCCAGAAGATCTGATTCAACGCCTCCTGAGGGGAAGCCCTC
>SKYC01000082.1 GCA_007128085.1 Saprospiraceae bacterium
TCAATCATTCTCGCCTGGGCATCTGACCCTCTTATAGTTTGACCGGAAACGACCACTTCTCCCAATGTTGCAGAGTCCAACTCCATCTCAAGATCAATTTTCTTACTCTCTTCCCCTACGACTATTTCTTTGGTTATGGTGAGGTAACCGATATACCTCACTTGCATTTGATAGGTGCCAGGTGGTACATTTCTTATGGTATAGCTACCGTCGAGCCCGGCTACAGCGGAATAGGACGTTCCTTCTAATAAAACCGTTGCGCCAATAAGTGGGTCTCGGTTTGCATCTGTTATGACTCCACTGATACCTGTGGCCAATGAGACCATAGAAATGGAGACGAAAGACATCAACAACAATAACTTTTTAGATAACATTTAAAATTGCTTTTATTTTGGTGGCAAAGGTAAATGCCAGATGTTAAGCCAAAATAAACCCTCTCTTATCTTAAGATTAAGCCTTTATTCACGAAAAAAATGTCATAAAGTATTGAATAACAGATCTTAGTGAAACTATTTATCGCTTTGGTGTAAACCTGGGGTTAAGGGGGTGTTAAGCCTGTGAATCAGAGGTTAATTTTCTGTTATGAATGCAAAGTTGAAGGGCTAAAGAAGGGTGGGAACCGAATTGCGAAAAGTCTTTCGGTGGTGGGGAGAAGGACCCCATTTGGCCAATGAAAGTCGATGCTCGCGGGTGGGATATCCTTTATTTTTGTCCCACTGATAGTGAGGATACTTTTGGTGCAAATCCTTCATTATTCTATCTCTCTCGGTTTTTGCCAGTATAGAAGCGGCTGAAATGGAGGGTATTTTTTGATCGCCTTTGACGATGCAGGCAAAAGGCAGTCCGGAAGTACAGACAAAGCGATTTCCGTCGATCAGGAGGTATTCCGGTTTTGGATTCAATTGGGCCACGGCTCGGTTCATCGCCATAAAAGAGGCCTGAAGAATGTTGTATTTGTCTATTTCTGTGGGAGAGACGGCCTGAACCGACCAGTCAAGGGCGAATTCCTTGATCCATTTGGCGGCTTCTTCCCGCTTTTTTGCGGATAGTTTTTTCGAATCCCGGATGATGGTCGGAACGGAACCCGCACCCAGAACAACTGCAGCTGCAACCACCGGCCCGGCCAGGCATCCCCTGCCTGCTTCATCGCATCCCGCTTCAGGGGACTCCCCGGAATAAGTGCTGAGGAAGATATTCTTCATTTTGCCTTTGTACTATTCATTAAAATTCAAAGATAGGGTTTTGCAACCAAATATATTCAGCCTTGTTGAAACCCGGGTCGCGCTTGTGCGAAACAGGAAGGAGAGGGTAAGTTCCGATCCTTTTATTTCGCTTTTACTATGGGGCGATAGAGACAAACAATCTGCCTGTAACCATGAAGAAAATCTATCTATTGACCGCCAATACCATCAGCCTGATTTTGGTGTTGGCAATGAATTACATTTACGGTTCCGGTACTTTGGGAGGGAAAACCGTGGGTGAGATCAGCAACCTTTACCCCACTGCCATTACTCCGGCGGGATATGCTTTTGCGATTTGGGGAGTGATATATATTCTCCTGCTGGCTTTTGTTGCTTATCAGTGGTATGAATGGAAAAAAGGTGGAACAGATTATTCAGTTTCTCCTGCCGGGGGTTGGTTCTTTAGCGCAAATGCAGCCAATATTTTGTGGCTGGTATTTTGGACCAATGAGTGGATGAGTGGTTCTCTGCTGGCCATGGCATTGCTGCTTTTTAGTCTGATAAAACTGGTGGTTGCCCTGAGGCTCGAAATCTGGGACGCTCCGCTGCGGGTCATCTTCTTCGTTTGGTGGCCGATTTGTATTTACATCGGATGGGTAATATTGGCTACTGTACTGAATGTGGCTGTATTTTTGGTCAGTATTTCGTGGAGTGGCTGGGGTCTTTCGCCGGAGATCTGGGCGGTAGTAGCAATGGGGTTGGGACTGTTGGTGTATCTGATGCTCATTCGATACAGAAATATGAGGGAGGCCGGTTTTGTAGGCGCATGGGGTTTTGCAGCCATTGCAGTCGCCTCGGGGGAAACCCTGATTTCAGCAGCGGCTCTGTCCGCAGCCGCCATACTGTTGGTGGCGGGTATTTTCCACGGCATAAAAAACTACCACTACACGCCAATGGAAAAATGGAAGCGGGGGGAGGTCTAACCAAGGTCAAGATAATTGAGCGCCTACGCCAATTGGGGTGGTGAAAGGGTGAAAGGAGATGGGGATTTCAGTTTGCAGAATGATTCATTCAGTTTAATAGGCCTACAATCGAATGCCGAGGGTTACTAGTTTATTGACGTCTCTGAATGAAGTGGAAGGTGAGCGCAAAACGTCATTGACGGCCCTCCTCATGGTCAAGCTCAATTCAAAAAAATCGAGTTCCTCCACTCCAAAGCCAAAACTGAAGCCGTATTCCTCCTTTCGAAAGTCCAGTTCGTAATCTATGGAACTCCCGTCGACTTTTCCTCCGAGATGGTAACGGTAATACCCCCCTGCAAAAATGAATGCTCGATCGGAATTTTCTTTGGACGAAAGATCCCATTGTAAATTGAGAGGAGCGGTGATAGAAGTCCTTCTGTAATCGCCTCCCTCATATCGTCCGCCATTGAGGTCGAACAGCAGTTCGGGTTGCAGCGATAAAGATCTAGAAAAGTGGAATTGAGCCTTGAAGCCCGCTGCAAAATTAAAACGGCCATTGCTCCTGAAGTACTCATCACTAAAGCGTTGGTAGCCACTTCCTCCATGAATGATTATACCGTATTTAAAAATTGCGGGTTCGGGTGCGGGTGGAGCCCATCCGGTGGAAAAATCCGAAGGTTCAAAAGAGTCTGATGGCTGGAGCGACCGTCCCCCGTCACCGAGTTCTTGTATCCACTCCGCCAGAAACTCCACCGTTGTTTTCATGTCGTCGTACTGAAGTTTGTCGTAAGTGTCTTCGACTCCGAAGTGACTGGAATGTGGTCCTGCATCTGCCAACGCAGCGGGTATACCCGATCGGATAAAATCGAGTAGTTCGGTGTCATGTGCCGGTCCATAACCGGTATTTGCAATATCGATCGAATGCGAATCTGCCACTTTTTCTGCTGTCTCGACTCCATCGGCCAATGAAGAGAGAAACAGTAAATTGAGTCCTCGATCCGATGTGTAGTGTCCCAGGGAATTAAGGCCAAGACCGAATTTCAGATCGTAGTCGAGCTGGTTTTTTTGCTGAATAAACTGAGTTCCACCGTGACTGTCGTATTTTCTAGTATCAAATGCCGCGAAAACGAGTGTTCTGTCCGGGCGGTTTTCGGTCTGTTTAAAATAGGCAGCCAATTCGAGTAGAGCAGCCACGCCGGAAGCGTTCATATCTGCACCGGGGTACACCCTCTTTTCGCCATTGGTCATTCTGTATCCGGAATGATCGTAATTAGCGAAAATCACAATGGCTTCGCGATTCAGTGTCTCGTCTTTTCCGGGCAGTATTCCAATTATATTTTTTCCGTCTACCCAAATTTGATTTAAACGTACCCTATACCCTTGTCCAAACCCTTTTTCATCATAAGGCTCCAGTCCAATGGATTCGAATTGCCCGATCAGGTACTCCCGAGCCAGGTTCAAACCCTCCGTGCCTATCCCGCGACCCTCCATGGATTCATCGCTCAGTATGCGAACGTGTTCTTTCAGTTTCTCCGCATCGATGGATGATTGAGCGGGTAAAGGTGATTGACAAAGAAAAAGAATGAGAAGGAATATCGGGTAAAGCAATTTAGAATGGAAGATCATGATTTGATAATTTAAGTGGTCAAATGGTGGTGAGGATTAAAATTTCAAACCGAAAACAAACATACTATTGACATCGGTGAATGAGGTGCCCGGAGAGCGCAGTACATTTTCTGTGGATCGCCTCATGACCCACTTCAGTTGGTATATATCGTTCATTTCAATTCCTATTCCAAAACTTAATCCCCATTCGTGTCTGCGGAAATCAACTGCGTAATCGATGCGGTCGTCCTCCAACTTTCCTCCCAGGTTGTACCTGTAATAAGGGCCTCCTAAAAGGTATATTCTTGTTAAACTGTATTCAGCATTCCCCAGGGCCCATTGAATATTTACGGGAGCGGTGATGGAGTTTCTCCGGTATTTCCCTCCCTCAAAATTACCGCCGTTGGAGTCGAACAGTACTTCGGTTTGCAAGGAGAGCGATTTGGTAAAATGGTAATGAGCCAATAAGCCCACGGTAAAGTTAAATTGAGACCTGCTCCTGAAGTATTCATCTGAGAACTTTTGAAAGCCGACTCCCGCTCCCAAAATTATTCCAAATTGAAAGGGCTTGCGTTGATGACATGGAAGGGGTCTGTCCAATAAAAATTCTTCGGGTTCAAACCTATTTGATGGAAGAAGATCGGTGGAGCGATGGGCGAGCTGCCCGACAAATTTGGCGAGATACTCTACGACCATCACCATGTTGTCATACTGGAGTTTTTCGTAGGTGTCGTTCACTTGGGAGTGTATACTCTTCCTGCCTCCTGAAGCCAACACGGCTGGGATGCCGGCATTGCTGAAGTTGAAAACCCCTGTTCCCCAGGCATGAGTTCTATGGGTATTGTCTATGGTGAATCCAAAACCTACTAATGAATTTTCAGCGATTTCCATACCCCGGTCAA
>SKYC01000121.1 GCA_007128085.1 Saprospiraceae bacterium
AAAAAATTTATATTTGAATTTCCTTAGACATTTTGAATTAAGAAATTTAGTAAACGAGAAAATATTGGATTATGAAAGAAACAAAACTTTGGACGGCCCTAATCACTCCATTGAAAAGAGATGGATCCGTTCATTACTCCGATTTGGAAGTCCTGATCAAACGACAGGAAGAGGCCGGGAACGGAATTCTCATCATAGGAAGTACCGGGGAGGGTCTGGCGCTTTCGGAGGAGGAAAAAATGGAAATAGTAAACTTTGTGTCTGAATTAAATCCCGATGTTCCCATCATGGTGGGCGTAGGCGGTTTTAATCTACAGATGCAGGTGGATTGGATCAAGCGTTGTAACGGTCTGAACATAGACGCCTTTCTCCTGGTCACCCCGCTCTATGCTAAACCCGGAGTGGAGGGACAGACACACTGGTTTAATTCCCTGTTGGATGCAGCAGAAAAGCCCTGTATGCTTTATAATGTACCTTCGCGCTCAGCGGTAAAAATGTCCCCGGAGGTTTTGTTTCGGGTAAAAGATCACCCCAATCTCTGGGCGGTGAAGGAAGCGAGTGGGAGCATATCGGACTACCAGCAATTTCGTCGGTCGGCTCCTGAAATTCCGCTCTTCAGCGGGGACGATGCCCTGACTGCTTTTTTCGCCCCGGCCGGTTGTTCGGGCCTGGTGTCGGTGGCCTCCAATGTTTGGCCAAAAGCAACCCATTTGTACGTTGAAAAATGTCTCAGGGGAGAAACTGAAACGCTTTTTCCGGTCTGGAACGACGCGGTGGATGCGCTTTTTTCTGCATCGAATCCCGTTCCGGCCAAACTCTTACTGAATGAAAACAAGGTGATTGAAACGGCCGTACTCAAACCCCCGCTTATAGAAACCGAGTTGATGGATTTGTCAGAACTCATCCGCGTAGATAGAGAAATTGAAAAATGGTATAAAAACAATAAAGACTAAAATATGGAATGGAAAGAAGTACTGGATCGATTGGAAAATGGCAGCCTTCGCGCAGCAGAACCCGACGGGGACAGCTGGAAAGCCAATACAGAAGTGAAAAAGGCCATTTTAGCCGCCTTCAAAGCCGGTAAAAATATATCTCTGCAGGGTATTTACAAGGGGTTTGTGGACAAACACAATCTGCCTCCGCGCGAATTCACTCCGGAGGACGGAGTTCGCCTCGTACCGGGGGGATCCTCAGTGCGGCGCGGCGCCTATGTGGCCAAAGGCGTAATACTCATGCCACCCGCCTACGTGAATACTGGCGCTTATGTGGATGAGGGGTCTATGATCGACAGCCATGCGCTGGTGGGATCCTGCGCCCAAATCGGAAAAAATGTACACCTTTCGGCCGGAGTGCAAATCGGAGGAGTACTGGAACCGGTTGGACTCAGCCCGGTGGTGATTGAAGACGATTGCTTCATCGGTGCGGGAGCGGTCATTGTCGAGGGAATTTTGGTCAAAAAAGGAGCGGTAATTGCTCCCGGCGTCACCCTATCCAAATCGGTACCCGTATACGATTGTGTCAATCAAAAAACCCTGGGCAAAGGGGCTCCCATACCCGAAGGCGCGGTAGTCATTCCGGGGACTCGCCCCATCCAGAACGACTGGGCTAAAAAGAAGGGATTGATGGCGGCCTGTCCGATCATTATCAAATACCGAGACGAGGGCAGCAATGCGTCGTTGGAATTGGAGGAGGCGTTGAGGTAGGGAGTGAGTTTAAAATCCATCCCCAACTCGTTGTGCCCACACCAACGAGTTGAGGGCGCGGCAACTGGTTGGGATGTTGGGACGGATTGTGGTGGGTGAGGGGTGGTTTGGTAGCAAGGCCAACAAATGAATGAAAGCGTAGAACTCAGGAATTAAATGAAGGATTTTTACAGTGAAAAAAATTGTTACATACTGAGTACCCAAGTCTATATTTGTGAAAACCAAATATTAACAGAATTAATAAAGTTTATCACTAGCATCTTTAATAAAACCCGTGCAAAAATTAACCATTAACAATTAAAAATTGGGATTACCTATAAACATAGAAGAACTAATCCACGGAAAGGTGGTGGAGTGGGAGCGGTTGGAGTTCAAACAAGATTGGAATCCCGTTCCTATTCTTCACACGCTCTGTGCTTTTGCCAATGACATGAATAATTGGGGAGGCGGTTATATCCTTGTGGGTATTGCCGAAAAAGACGGTCTTCCTGTGCTACCTCCTAAAGGTCTTAATCCTGATCGGTTGGATCATCTTCAGGGTGAATTGACCAACCTGAGTCATCGGATACAGCCCAACTTTCTGCCCATTTTCCAGCCGTACGTTTTTCACAATAAGCACATTCTGGTTATATGGGCACTGCCCGGGGATATGCGTCCATACACTGCGCCTGAAGGTTTGGGTAAAGGTGCACAACCAAGGCAGTCCTATATTCGGAGTGGATCCAAAACCATAATAGCAAAAGGGGAAAACCTAAGACGGTTACAGGAGCTCACTTCCCGCATTCCCTTTGACGACCGCATAAATCAGCAAGCGGAACTCAATGATTTGAGCCTTGGACTGATCCGTGATTTTTTACAAGAGGTAAAAAGCAGTCTTTTTGAAGAAAGCACCATCATGCCGCTGGCCGATCTTACAAGGCGAATGGGCATTGCCAAGGGGCCGGATGAATACTTACGTCCAGTGAATGCAGGCTTAATGTTTTTCAATAAGAGACCTCATAACTTCTTTCCGCGTGCCTGGATTGAGGTAGTAATTCGGAAAGACGAAGCGGGAAAAGACTTTAACGAAAAATATTTTAAAGGGCCTTTGCATGTGCAGTTGCGTGATTCGTTGGGCTACATTCGAAGCAATATCATAGAAGAGCGGGTAAGAAAGGTTTCCGGTCGTGCCGAGGCAAATCGCTATTTTAACTTTCCTTATGATCCATTGGAAGAGGCGCTGGCCAATGCAATTTATCACAAGAGTTACGAATTGGCAAAACCTATTGAAGTACAAATTTGGCCGGACCGGATAGAGATATTGAGTTTCCCCGGCCCGGTTCCTCCTGTGGATGCGAAAATACTGGCCGAAAACAAGCGCATTGTAGCCAGGGACTATCGCAATCGCAGAGTGGGCGACTTCCTCAAAGAGTTGCACCTGACAGAAGGCCGCGGAACCGGGATCCCCACCATTAAAAGAACACTACTTCTAAACGGCTCCCCGGAACCCGTTTTAGAAACGGATGATCAATGCACGTACTTTCTCACCGTTTTGCCGATACACCCGGAGTGGCATCCAGATAATTTGAGTGACCAAGGTTCCCAAGTTAGCGACCAAGTTAACGACCAAGTTAACGACCAAGTTAACGACCAAGTTTTTAGAGTTGTTAAATTCTGTATTACTCCTAAGTCAAGGGGAGAAATATTAGGAAGCCTTGACCTAAAAAATCATTTTGACAATTATCGGAGATACATAGAACCGGCAATTGAATATGAATGGATAGAGATGACAATACCGGAAAAACCACGAAGTAGTAATCAGAAATATGTCATTACAGCCAAAGGAAGAAAAATACTTAATCAGTTAAACCAAAATAAAAATGGGCATTAAAAATTCGCCATTGTCAATTAGGAAACAATGATCGAAAAATGGCTGAAAGAAAATATCCAAAAAACGTTTGACAAGGGCTATATTGCTTCGTCACTAGTAAGATGCCGGGATGGGTAGGTGGTAAATGCTCGTTTTAGGCAACGTAAAGGTGGCAAGAAAACTCATGTAGGAAGTCAGGGATACTTTAATGATTTATTAAATGGAAGAATTTGAAAAAGTAAATATACAATTGGATAAGGCATACCGAATGTTTAGCATATGGGTTACAAATGCAAAAGCAAAGTACCCGGAATATGGTTTTCAAATCAGAGAAGTGGGTATTATTAAAGATGACCTTAAAAGCGCAATTATAGGTGCAGCTAAATCATTAGTAAAAGAAGAAAAAGAATCAAAAAGAAAGATTCAGGGATATGACTATGGCTATTTTTGCGGATTTATTGAAGGTAATTTAAACGCGCAATGGCACAGTGAATATATTTATAAGCAAACCAATGATTTTAAGGTGATGACAGTTATTTCAACACTGAAAAGTTTTTTGAAATTTGATGATTTATTGAGTATTCGACTTTCCAGGTTATACGATGAATTTTTTAATAACCAAGTGAATATAGAGGAAATTAACAATAGAATTTTTTTTGAATCTCCAAAAAGTTTGGATTTTTTAGAAATTAACCAAGTGGACAATCCAATATTGGCTTCATTGGATAAAATCAAAATAGATTTACTTGTGAAAAGGGCAAATGATTCAATACCCGATTTTTTAAATGATGTTAAGCCCTTTTTTAGTAAAGACGATGTAAGGGAAATAGTGGATTTATTTTAACTTCTATCAGGTCAACCCTACATCCCAATCAATAACACGTCCCCCACTCTGACGATCTCTCTCCCGGCCGGATCGGTGTAAATCAACTGGTAGACATAAACCCCTTCAGCAGCTTCCTGATCTTTGATTTTTCCATCCCAGAATAGCTGTGGATTATCCGGGTTGATATTACTCACATCGTGAACCCGGTTGCCCCAGCGGTCGAATATCTGAAAACTACTGACGCGCTCGATGGCTCCGACGCCAAAAGGACC
>SKYC01000265.1 GCA_007128085.1 Saprospiraceae bacterium
ATCTGCCCACTGAACTGAATGGGCCGAGGCTCGGCTTCCCCGTTGGTCTGTGCATCCAGGTGCAATACCGGTAAAATGCATCCCGACAGGACACTGACTAAGAAAAACCACTTAACGGAAAACTTGAAAATCATCGCTGACTGATTATTAAAACAAATGTATAAAACTAAACCCTTTGAAAAGATTTTTATTGGATAAAGTTGATTATTAATCGGGTCAAATATTAATCCATTCCAAAGCAGTCCGGCGGATGCAATCCACAAATACTTTCCCGACAAACTGCACTCTCATTTATAAATGATATTTCACAGAAATTGTTTTATAATTACCTTTGCCGTTGGTAAAAATGAAGAAGAGTCGAATAATAGGAAAACACAAGGGGCAAATAAAAGGGCCTATGCTCGTATGCATAGGCGGCTTGCACGGCAATGAAAAAGCCGGACTCAGAGCCATTTCCCTCTTGTCAAAAATGCTTGAAGTCGAACCCATCACCAATCCGGGTTTTGTATTTAAAGGCTTTTTCCTGGGAATAAAGGGAAATATGCTCGCCATGAGGAAAAACAGGAGGTATATGGAAAAAGACCTCAACCGAATGTGGACTCTGGACAATGTAGAAAAGGCGAGAACAAGCCCGAATGAACAACTCTCCAATGAAATGTTGGAGATGAAGGAAATCCTTGAAACCATAGAATACCACTACCACAGATATCAACCCGAAAAGCTGGTGGTACTCGACTTACACACCACCACTGCTCGAGGGGGTATTTTTTCCATAGTTTCTGAAGAGCCCGAGAGCCTGAGAATCGGAGTAGAACTCCACGCACCGGTTATCCAGGGAATGCTCAACGGCATCAAAGGCACAACGCTTCACTACTTCAACAGTGAAAATTATTTCCCTCAAACGACTTCCGTGGTATTTGAAAGCGGACAGCACGATGAACCGCTGTCCGTCAACCGAGCCATTGCCGCCATTACCAATTGCATGAGAACCATGGGATGTGTTACCAAAGACGATGTTGAAAATCGGCACGACAGCCTGCTGATTGAACATTCAACCGGCTTGCCCAAAGTGGCTGACCTGGCGTATTGCCACCGAATAAAAGAGGGGGATGAATTTGAAATGTACCCGGGGTATCACAATTTCCAGAGGGTGTACAAAGGCGAAGTCCTCGCCCGCGATAAAAAAGGAGAAATTACCTGCCCTGAAGACGGGTTGATCCTCATGCCTCTCTACCAGCCTCAGGGAGAGGATGGTTTTTTTATTATCCGTGAATTGATTCCCTTTGATCCGGATGAAGTTTAGTCTCCACTCCAATCGAATTTCTTCAATTCGGGGAGAATGAGTTCAACCTCAAATCCTTTACTGCGCAAATACCTATAGGTTTTATCCATTTCCACAGCACCCGGTTTTTTCTCAAAAGAACCCCTTTTTTGTAAAATCAAATCGCGGATGAGTTGGTAGTAATCGGCTGAACCGATTTCCCTTAGTGCCTCTTCCGCCAGGGACTCATCTATGCCGTGAGACAGCAATCCCCGAAGAATTTTAATTCGCCCCCATTTTTTTTGATAAAATCTGCCCCTCGCATAAGAAATCGAAAAGCGACGATCGTCCAGAAATTTCTCCGCTTTCAGTTGTTCCAGGATTTCTTCCCGCCATTCCATCGGTGCACCCAATTTTTCCAGTTTTTCCACTACCTGTTGAGAAGATCGGTCCTGATAAGCACAGAAAGAATGAACTTTTTTTAAAATATCTGTTTTATTTGATGCCGTCACTTAAAAAGATTTTGATGCTTTAGTTGTATTCTAACTTTAAATTCTATCAAAATTAATGGATTCGGTTCGAAAAAAAGAGCAATGCATTTTTTATATAAAAAATAAACGTATATGGAAGAGTACTTCGACTCAGAGGCTATAGTAGTTACAGCTGTTGATTTTGGACAGACTGTACTCCTTGCGGTAATTACACTGATCATTGGTTTTTGGTTGGCCAATAAGATTGGGAATACAGTAAGCAGGGGAATGAATAAAAAAGAGATTGACCCCACGCTTACTCCATTTATCGCTAAAATCATCACGGTAACTCTCAAAATATTGGTTCTTATCAGTGTGGCGGGCGTTTTCGGGATACAGACTGCCTCTTTTATCGCTGTTATCGGTGCAGCGGCCTTTGCCATTGGATTGGCTCTCCAGGGAACCCTGGGGCATTTTGCCAGTGGGGTACTCCTACTCATATTGAGACCCTTTAAGGTCGGTGATTCAGTAATGATATCGAATATCGGCGGTTCCATAAAAGAAATCGGCATCTTTCAGACAGTCATTCACACTTTTGACGGTCAGAAAGTTTATTTGCCCAATGGAATGATTACCAGTGGAGCCATTACCAATATAGCCACTCTCGGAACGCTTAGGGTCGAATGGGCTTTTGGAATCGGCTACGACGACGACATCGATAAAGCGAGAGGTATTTTAAGAAATATTCTGGAAAACGATGACCGGGTTCTCAAGGAAAAAAACATCGATGTGTTTGTCAGCGAGCTGGCCGACAGCAGCGTGAATTTTAAAGTCCGGTGCTGGACTCTGGCAGACGACAAATGGGGTGTATATTTCGACACCATTGAGCAAGTCAAAAAAGAGTTTGATAAAAACGGTGTCAATATTCCCTATCCGCAAATGGATGTGCACCTGGATAAATTGGGTCAATAAGCTCAAAACTGTGCGCTGACGGTAGTCCGGTGGCTGAGGTGGTCCCTGAGCATTTCGTCAACGGGCTCTCGAAGCCCCGGAATTTTATACCCAATTTTTCACCAACTAAACATTTACTGAATACATGCCTACGCTTGCCCCCGACCCCTGAAGGGAGTTGCCTGAGGTGGTCCCTGTTGAAGGGCGCTCGGAGGCAACGATAAATCCAACACCTATAACCCAATGTCTGAAGAGCTCCCAGAGCAATACCGAAGAGTTCTCGGTGTGGACTCATGAATAATTAAAAAAAAGTGAGTAAATTTGGGGAACGATGAGGAATACCAACTGGTTTGAAAGTCTGAAAAACTACTGGGTGCAGGATGTGAGTTTTGTGACCCTGCTTTTGATGTTGGTTTTTACTTTGTTTATCCTGCCTGTAATGATCGAAGAAGACCTCTCTTTTCTTCCGCTGCTAAACATTATGATGTTGGCTATTTTTCTGGTGGGCATTCTCTCGGCCTCCAACTATTTACTTCTTATCCTTGCATCTGTACTTTTTATGGTCAGTTTACTCCTTCGCCTGTATCACTTTTATGAGGATTATCAAGGGTTCCCCCTTTTGGAAAGCATATTCTCCTGCTTGAACTTAGTGGTATTTATTATCACCAATTTTATGTTGCTCTTCAGGGATAGAAAATTCAATTTTTACCGGATAATTGGTGCCGTCAATGTGTATTTTATCATTGCCTTGCTCGGCGCATTTTCTTTTTATATTATCGACATGACCACAGGGGAATCACTGAGTGGAAATATTAAACTTAAGGGAGACGAAAGTGATTTCACCCAATATATTTATTTCAGTCTCACCAGTCTGACCACGGTGGGTTTTGGCGACATTTACCCTGTTAATCAGGCCGCAAAAATGCTGTCCACCTTTTTAGCTGCCCTGGGAATCCTCTATCCCGCTGCTGTGGTTGCCGGATTGTTCAGCCTCACTAGTTTAAAACCGGAGGAATAATAGAAATTAATTACCACCACAAATCCAGTCAAAAAAAATTTATTATTTTAGAAAGCAATTATTGGATTTATTTTAATTTTGGTTCATCAACCATTGATTCAATAAAATCTCTCACCATGAAAAAGGTCGGTTATTTACTCGTTTTGTCTTTTTTACTCACACCCCTGGGTTCCTGCACCTGGGACAGTAAGGAAACCGTAAAAGGCAACGGAGAGCTGAGCACAGAAACCCGTTCACCGGATAATTTTCGATCCGTTACCGTTGAGGGTCCTTATGAGATCGAAGTGATAGCGGGAGATCAACCGAGGGTCGTAATCGAGGCCGAGTCCAATCTGATGGAGTACATAATTACAGAAGTGGAGGACGGCAAACTCACCATCAAAAACAAAAAAGACACTCGTCTGCGGCCGGACAAAGATCTGGTCATCACTGTTTTTACCGACGAGCTCGAAGACTTGCGGGTACTGGGTTCCGGGTCTATAAATACTGGGCTGATTACCGGGGAAAAAGTTCGATTGTCGGTGATCGGACCGGGCAGTATCACCACTTCTGCTCAAACCACTGAATTGAGAGCCATCGTCAATGGGTCGGGGAAAATCGATATTGCGGGTCGGGGAGACAAAGCCCATTACAGTATAACGGGATCCGGAAAAATACAGGCCGCTGAATTTGAGACGGAATCGGCCAGAGCCAATATCACCGGTTCGGGCGCTGTGCATTGCAGGGTAAATGAAGAATTGGAATCGAGCATTACAGGGAGTGGAAAGGTCATATACAGCGGTCAACCAGAACTCAGCAGTAAGGTGACCGGCTCCGGAAGTGTGCGAGCAGAATAATCAGGACAAGGTTTTCACGACCCATGCCTCATAAATAATCAGCCTTAAATTCATGAAGACGTGCTGTTTTTTACGCAATAGTAATTGGATTCTAAAGTGAATTTCCTTC